>CAYSKA010000006.1:0-19372 GCA_964431505.1 uncultured Oscillospiraceae bacterium | reverse complement strand
GATGTTGAAATCGATGTATCTGGGACTGATAATGGACAATTTATTATTGATATTCCAACTCTGTTATCATCTAAGTATAATATGATTTTTTACGATTATGCTCCGAGTTTAGCTCCTGAAAAATACGTTGTCTCTATAGCAATAGATAATGAAAATCCTTTTATGCTTGTTGATATTTCTTGTATTGCTGATCCGCATTGCGAAAGCGTTTCAAAGCAAGACTTAAACAGACTAAACAATCAATATGACCACACCTTAAAACTTTTCTCAGCTAATCTAAAGCACTTCATTCGAGGTCTGGACTGCCATGGAGGTATACAAAAAATGTATAAAAGGCTTTTCCCTTTGGATTCATCCTTTTACGACGAAGATGAAATGATAGATAAAGTATATCACTGGATAAAAGAAAATTCTAAAGACAGACATAAGGCATATATTGAATCATTCGAAAGCTATATTTGACAAAGATCCATGGGCATCGTCCGCAGAGGGGTGGCAGAGCCAGCCGCCCTTGTCAACGATAAATGAACGGGCGGCGCCGTCATTGACAAGCCCGCCTGTTCCTGCTTATGCGGCAATCAAGAGTGCTTTCGCCTGGGAACGACAGTCATGCAGTAGGAGTCGATACAGCCTTGATTTAAGCGGCTTTCAAGGCATAGAAAGCACATGGGTAAGGGTATTTACTCTTATTCTTAAAATCTCCATTCTATTGCGTGACGAAGCAGACAAATAAAACTTGGAGCTTTACAACTTGATTTTTACCATATCTCTTCATAATTTCTTATCTATTTTTATATGCCCCCGCCAAATCCGGGCACTATTTGGGCACCAGGGACTCAAAACCTTGGACTATTCTCACAGCGACAAAGTGTTGAAAACATAGTATTCATGCGGCTTTGTGTCATTTCACATCTCAATGCGCACCATTGCCTTTCCACTATTTTTTATTGATTATCTGTTTTTAGTCAACCCTTGACATGTCGCCGTGAAGCGCCCTTATTTTGTGCTCCAGGTGCTCGTATCCGCGCTCGATGAAGTGTATGTTATGTATAATGCTTGGCCCCTCCGCCATTAACGCGGCCACTACCAGCGCCGCGCCAGCCCGGAGGTCAGATGCGTAAAGGTGCGTGCCCGACAGCCTTTCCACGCCCTGAATCATTGCCGAACGCGAATTTACGTTTATGTTGGCGCCCATCCTGCACAGCTCGCCAACGTGGTTAAAGCGCTCCTCAAATATATTTTCCATGACAAAGCTATTGCCAATGGATACGGACAAAAGCGACATCATGGGCTGCTGCAGATCCGTAGGAAACCCTGGATACGGCAGGGTCTTGATATTTACTGCGCGGGGCCGTCCGTCCGACTTTACCCGTATGAAGAAGTCGCGCCCGTCGTCCCCCTCCTCTACAAGCGCGCCGCTTTCCATAAGCTTTGCGGATATGGCGTCCAGATGCGTAGGAATAACGTTATTTATAAACACATCCCCTCTGGTAGCCGCCGCGGCAATCATAAATGTCCCTGCTTCCATCATGTCGGGAATTATCGAATAATTGCAGCCATGGAGCTTCTTTTTTCCGTCTATTCTTACTATATCGGTTCCAGCTCCCTTTACAGACGCGCCCATCATGTTTAAAAAGTTGGCCACATCCACTACATAGGGCTCCTTAGCCGCGTTGACTATTATTGTCCTGCCTTCGGCGCGGGACGCAGCAAGCATAATATTTATTGTAGCGCCTACGCTGGAAACGTCCATATATATTTCCGCTCCCTTTAGCCGGACAGCGTCGGCTTTGACAATCCCGTTTTCAATGACCACATTTGCGCCAAGCGCCCGCAGGCCTTTAATATGCTGGTCAATCGGGCGCTGCCCTATCGAGCAGCCTCCTGGCAGCGCTACCTCGGCATGTCCATAGCGGCCAAGCAGCGCCCCAAGAAGATAATAGGAAGCGCGAAGCGAGCTTACCATTTCAAAGGTAACGCTGAAATCATTGATCCCCGAAGGATCCACGCACATTGCCCCGCCCTTTGTTAGATCGGTTTTCGCCCCAATCATATTAAATATTTCAGCCAGTATTCTGACATCCTGAATGGCCGGCAGGTTCTCTATAACGCAGCTTTCCCCCGACAATATGGTTGCGGGTATGATCGCAAGCGCGGCGTTTTTAGCTCCGCTGATCGTCACCTCCCCCTCAAGCCTGTTTCCACCATTGATAACGAAATACCCCATAAAAGCACTCCCCCCGGCCGGCTCCTGTCCAACCCATCTGACTTTTAATGGCAGCCTCCGCAGGCGCCGCAGTTTCCGCCCGAGCAGTCTCCGCAGCCTCCCCCGTCCGACGAACCATATGAATTACACTTGCCCTCGTATGCCCGCTCACAGTACGAACCGCACTCTGGACATTTCACTTCATCAATTCGCGATACCGGTACAAACTCTTCAAACCGGTTTCCGCACTTTGAGCATTTAAACCTTAATAAAGGCATTTGATCACTTCCTAAAATTATAAATATACCGATCAGAACATCTTTTTTCTCCAGAGTATTATGGCGGTTATGGCAGAAAGTCCAAACGCTATCGCCATGGCAACATAAAATCCTGTTACGGTGCCTTCCCATGGGACCCAGGTGTTCATGCCGAAAAAGCTCGCCACTATCGTAGGTATGCTTATGACTATGGTTACAGACGCCAGCAGCTTCATGACCACATTAAGGTTATTGGATATAACCGAAGCAAACGCGTCCATAGTGCCGCTCAATATATCCCTGTATATATTACACATGCTGATCGCCTGTTCGTTTTCAATCAGTACGTCCTCCAGCAAATCGGTATCGTCCGGATACCGATTTATAAAATCAAGCCTGAGCAGACGCTTTAATACCCTTTCGTTGCTTGTCAGCGACGTAGAGAAGTACACAAGCGACTTTTCAAGCTTAAGCATCTGTATCAGCTCACGGTTCTGCATGGATTTATGCAGCTCCGTTTCAACCTGAAGGCTTGCCTTGTCTATCTGCTTAAGATATTGCAAAAACCTTGACGCGTTGCGATATAAAAGCTGCAATATGAACCTGGTCTTCTTCGCCGTTGAAAACCCCTTTACCCTGCCGTCTATAAACGTTTCAATCAACGAGCTCTCCTTAAGGCATACGGTAACCAGCACCGACTTGCAATGGATGATAGCAACCGGTATCGTTGAATATACAAAAGTGCGCCCCTCGCTCTCAACGGTGGGAATATCCACCACGATAAGGGTATTTCCGTCTTCGCTCTCAACGCGGGGACTTTCCTCCTCGTCCAGCGCTGCCCTGACATAGTCGGGATCTATCCCCAGCTCACTTACAATCCTTTCTATCTCTGGCTCCTCGGGGTCACACAAGTGTACCCACGATCCTTCGGCTATGTTATCAAGTTCCTTTACCTTGCCGTCAATGGTTTTATATATGTTTAGCATGGTATGACCCCCTCCCTATAAGCATTACTGTTTATTTTAGCATCAAAGATTAATAATGACAACCCGAACAGGTGTACTGAAATATGCGTTTATGACAGCGCTCTGCGCCAGGCTGTGTTTATGCAAAACAGCCGCCCCCCTTGTTCGACATAAAAATATTGCTTCCACAGTTTCCATATCGGCGCCTTAGCAGCAATGCATTCCAAAGAATTTGAATAGACCCTATTACTATATTATGATAAAATTATTAAGATATAGGCCGTTAAAGGCGGATTTTCCGGCGCAGCGGTTCTCAATTAACGTAACGGAAGGCTTTATCACCATGAGACGAAATGCTGCGGCCCCTTTTGATCAGTATAAGCTTACTCTTACAAACGCCGAGGCGGGCGTGTTGGAACAGTTTCTAGCTGACCTGGACAGGCATATAGCGCTTTCCCGCAAGGACTGCCTAAAAATGCGCTTGGATTTTGAAAACGCGCTCCTTTACTACGCGTCCCGCCAAGTACCCCTTATAGAGGCCTTGGACAGGCTTAGCATAAGAAAGCTCGGCGGCTTTTATGCAAGGCCAGCCATACTTTGGTATCCGCTTGACAATGCCGCCAAGATCTATCCACTTTCAATGAAGCACGGTCAAATGGCCGTGTTCCGCATGTCCATACGCTTAAGTGAAGACGTAGTGCCGGAGCTCCTTCAAATGGCGCTTACATTTGCGATAAAGCGTTTCCCAGGCTTTGCCACAACGGTTAAAAAGGGGTTTTTCTGGCACTACCTGGATACTACCAAGCGCAGGTATTCAGTTGAACAGGAATTGGACGCCCCCTGCAGTCCATTAAAGATATCCAAAAGCGGCTCACAGTCGTTCAGAGCGCTCTATTATAAAAGCCGTATCAGCATAGAGTACTTTCACGTTTTAACGGACGGCACCGGCGCAATGGCGTTTCTAAAAGCGCTTACGGCGGAGTACCTTCGCCTTATTGGCGTGAGCATCCCAGATGATTCTAATATACTGGATATCAGCGGAGTACCGGCGGCGGATGAAGTTGCCAATGAATTCCCGCGGGCAGGCACCAAGGAAGGGGCGTCTGGATTTGTAGACAAACCAGCCGTGCAGATGAGCGGAAGGATTTCTAAGCTAAATCCATGCCGTATAATCCAATTTAGAATCGACGCCGCTCTATTGAAGGAAACCGCAAAGAGCAAAGGCGCTACCGTAACGGAATATATGCTTGCGGTTCTTTTTGTTGCCGGAAGGTACGCAACCGATGAAACCGAAGGGAGCGCAAGCATACAGGTGCCCGTGAACATGAGAAAGTTCTACCCTTCAAATACCTTACGGAACTTTTCCATGTACTGCGGAATCAGGCTGCCGCTTAAAAGAATTACGGATGTTGATGACATTATCGGTGAAATTGGCTGCCAGCTCCGGAAAAGGGCTTCTAAGGAAAGCATGAGCAAAATGATTAACGCGGCAAACCGTATGGTCGACGCAATCCGGTATGTTCCGCTGTTTATTAAATCCCCCGCGGTCAAGGTTGCCTATGGTTTTCTGGGTGATAAGATATTCAGCAATACCCTTTCAAATATAGGAGTTGTTAAGCTTCCGCCTGAAATGGCGGCTCATGTCAATGACATGGACTTTGTCCTCGGGACGGGCGCTGTAAACAGGGCAAGCTGTGCAATGGTGACGTTTGAAAATACGGCAACGCTGTCTATTTCAAAATCAACCGCTGATCCCTCTTTTGAAGAAAGGGTATATGACCTGCTTGTTGCAGACGGAATTATACCCATCGTTGAAGGGAGCGAATTATATGAAGGTTGATATCACATACCCTGGGCAGAACAGGACGAGGCTCCAGTTTAATCAAATACGCCGCTGGATAAAAAGGCCGTTTCTGTTTGCAGCCTATATCTGCCCCATACTCAACCTATGCATTGGGGGAAAGGCGTGGAGCGTAATTGTAATTTGGTCGCTATGGATAGCCTGGTCCTTTGTATTTTCGCCGGACCTTGTAGAATACAACCGGATCAGCCAAATTGTAAAGCTAGTTGCAGACGCATCGGCGCTTCTTATTATGATAGACCTCCTTCTCGCCCCTGGGTGGGCGAATGAGGTTGTCCCGCTGGTCTGCTTTAGCGGCTTAGTTGTCACTGGAGTGCTGTTTTTCACCGATCTTGACAGGCAAAAGCAGAATATGATGCCCATGCTGTGGATGATACTAATTTCAATTATTTCTGCACTCATTTCTTTTTCCTTTTGGATGGAGGAAAGCGGGTGGGCCTTAGTCCTTATGGGCGCTGTAGCTGTAGCGCTTCTGTATGCGTGTTATTCCGTGCTCGGCAGGGACTTAATTCGCGAACTGAAAAAACGGTTTCATACAAAGTAATAGTAAAGATAAGGGGCGGGATAGGAGAGCATATCTGCAAACGTCTGTTTTAGCATCCTCTTTGTCACCGTCATAAGGCATTCCGCTGTGGGTATGCCCTCCTCTTTTTAGCGCATCCGCCGCAGGGCAGTTTCTTTTGTAGTCTTTAGAGTCTGAAATGCGCAGCATTTTTGCAGGGCGTGGCACCACACCAAAGCCATGGCGGCTCCTATTGCGAAGCTTTTGCAACAATGCTATCAGACAGCATTTATCGTTTCAGGCCGATGCTTTCCTATCTCAGTTTAAAACTTAATGCGCAATGCTGACGAGCCGGATAAAGAATAGTAGAATAGCGATACTAATTGACCAGATACAAGATATATTAAATCTGTATGGGTATTAGATTTTTGAGGTTTTTTCATCTCTGGAGCAGTTGGAAAGTTTGACGCCCTAGTGCCCAAATGGTGCCCTAGTTTCCCGGGAAGGTATAAAGAATAATAAGGATATTTAAGAAAACGCAGGAGTTGCAATCCATACCATTGCGTGCTATACCATGCAGTCTGACCGCATTTTCAGGCTTCGGAATAACAACCATTGCTCTGTCATACTCTCACTCTGAAAGCCACATACGACAAGGCTTTGATAACCTCTGCTCCGTGACTTCCTCCATGATATACAACGCGCGAAAGCAATCTTTGCTTTCGCGCACTTGATTGCCACACAAGCAGGGGCAGACGGGCTTGTCAGCGACGGGCGCAGCCCGTTCATTTTATCGTTGATAAGGGCGGCTGGCGCTGCTACCTTCATGCTGGATTATGCTCATTGGTTTATTTTTCAAAACCTGCTATCCGTCCACCAATATGGACATAACTCTCCAAGCGTAATCGATTTAAGCGAATCATAATCCATTAAAATCTCAATATTTTTACTATCTTTATCAAATTGCATTAAGAATTCTCTACACGCTCCGCAAGGCGGTCCAACTTTTCCATTTGGCATAATCGCAAGCACTTTTACAATCTTGCTTTCGCCATTCGTAATCATGTTTGCTATAGCGTTGCGTTCAGCACACATGCCGAGGGACGAGCTTGTGTCAATGCAAACGCCAACATAAATATTGCCTTTGTCAGTTAGGATGGCCGCTGCGACACCACCAGCATCAATAAAAGGTGAAATCGTGCGAGAAATTTGTACCGTTTTCGCTTTTTCAAACATTTCTTTCCACATAAAAATATACCTCTATTCGCTTAATTATAGATATTTTAAAATCTTGGCCTGCCGCTTTGTTAGGATAAACAAGCTCTTTGCATATTTTGTTTGACTTTGTTGAAAAAATCATATCATATCTTCTGACAATTTTCCACTTTATTCGGAGTGCACCTGTAGATAGCCATATGTAAAAAGCAGCGAGGGTTTGGGATGGTTACCAACAAATCATTTTTCGCAAGTGCGGCCCACTTCCTATGTTCGCTCCTCCAAAAGTTACGGCATCAGGACGGAAACGAACACAATGAGGCAACTAATTCTGTCACTTAATAACATTTTTGGCGCCCAGCTTTCCAAAGCCCGGCCGTAAGGAGATATGACGAGAAATGAGAAGATACGCGGGGAACCTTGGTTTCAAGCCATTTTCCAGCAACATCCATAAATACTTATAAGAAGATATAAGAAATCTTTCGTCTATTTAATGAATAAAAAATAAATGCGCTGATTTCTCAGCGCATTTTATACACCCTCACAAACGCTAGGGACGTAAAAGTCCCCGTGCCCTTATCCTGAGCGGTCCAAATATCTAACGGGCGCTTGGGTATCTCAAGGCACGCTTGCGGTTTTTATACTACTCAACATACGCCCTCAAGCCTGGCCCTTCCCAGCTTCAGCCTGCGGAGGCCTTCCTCCTTGCCAAGCAAAACCGCAATTTCTATCGCGCCGCCCGGGGTTACCTGCCTGCCCGCGAGGGCTATGCGCACGGGCCACAGCATTGTTCCGTTTTTAAGGCCGTTCTTTTCCGCAAGGCCTAGCAGAATGTCGTGAACCTCCTGCTCCCTCCATACGTCGAGACTCTCCAGCGCAGGTATCGCGATATCCAGTACGTTTCTGGCTGCTTCGGGGTTGGTCTTTGACTTTTTATTCGTATACATGTCAAGCGGATAGCTTTCGTCAAGCTTTGCCAAAAAGTCTACCATTTCAGGTATCTGGTCAAAGCGCTCAACCCTGGGCTGCAATATACGGCACAGTATTTCCCTGTCCATCTGCGCAATCCCCGCGTTCTCATAATAGGGTTTTGCATATGAAGAAAACGCGTCCGGATCCAGTTTTCTCGTATACTCGGCGTTCATCCAGGTGAGCTTGGCCATGTCAAAGATGGCCGGAGACTTGGACAGCCCTTCGATTGAAAACGCCTCTATCAGTTCGTTCATCGTAAAGAACTCCCTGTTGTCGCCCGGGTTCCATCCCACAAGCGCAATGTAATTGACAACGGCCTCCTTGAGATATCCCATGTTCAGCAGGTCCTCAAAGGATGGATCTCCGTAGCGCTTTGACAGCTTTCT
Organism: uncultured Oscillospiraceae bacterium; assembly: GCA_964431505.1. Lineage (GTDB taxonomy): Bacteria > Bacillota > Clostridia > Christensenellales > CAG-138 > UMGS946. Next base: position 11,008 of record CAYSKA010000006.1, on the reverse strand, counting down.
CGCAGCGTCCTTCATAACCGGTGTAAGGTGGATATATACCGGTTTTTCCCATCCGAATGCCTCATAAAGCAGGTTGTATTTGGGCGTGCTCGCAAGATACTCGTTGCCCCTCATTACATGGGTAATCCCCATGGTATGGTCGTCTATTACATTGGCGAAGTTATACGTTGGCATGCCGTCCGCCTTTATCATCACCCCATCGTCAAGTTCGGAACAATCTACTGAAATATGCCCATATATAACATCGTCAAACGACGCTTCGCCGCTTTGCGGAACATTCTGCCTGATTACATAGCTCTCACCGGCCGCTATGCGCCTTTTTACCTCGTCTGGGCACATTTTAAGGCAGTGCTTATCATATTTCCATGCACCCTCGTCCACAGCCGCCCTGCGCCTGTCCAGCTCATCCTTGGAACAAAAGCAGTAATAGGCCTTTCCTTCCCTGACCAGCCGCTCCGCATACGGAAGATACATTCCCTGGCGCTCTGACTGTATGTAGGGACCGTATTCACCGCCTGCGTCGGGTCCCTCGTCCCAGTCAAGGCCCGCCAACCTCAGCGAGCGGTAGATCGCCTCCGTAGCGCCCTCTACATACCGTTCCCTGTCCGTGTCCTCTATGCGAAGTATAAACCTGCCGTTATTCTTTCTAGTAAACAAATATGTATATAGGGCGGTGCGAAGGCCGCCTATATGCAGATAACCCGTGGGGGATGGCGCAAACCTGGTTCGTACCATAATAAAAGTCCTCTCCTACCCGTTTAAATTATTTAGAAAATCATTTCAGCTTAAAGCTGTCCTTCAGGCTAACCGTTCTGTTAAAAACAGGGTTTCCCTTGCTGTGGTCATATTCGTCGGCTGCAAAATAGCCCGTACGCATGAACTGGAACCGCTCCATCGGCTCACATCCGGCCAAAAACGGCTCGACATATCCATGTAAGATTCGGAGCGAATTCGGGTTTAGCATCTCTATAAAATCCCTGTCTCCGTCATCCCCGCTGTCACGTAAAAGCGCTTCGCACAGCCTAAACTCCGCTTTTACCGCATCATGCACGGGAACCCAGTGCAGCGTTCCCTTTACCTTGCGTTGACATTGACCGCTCCTGGTTTCAGGATCATAGGCGCACTTTATCTCAATGATATTTCCCTCGGAATCCTTTACAACATCCTCCCATTTTATTAGATAAGCACCCTTAAGCCTTACCTCGCCGCCTGGTTTCAGCCTAAAATACTTTTTGGGCGGCTCCTCCATGAAATCCTCGCGCTCAATATAGACCTCTTTGCCAAACCGCACGGTATGCACTCCAGCTTCCGGCTGTCCGGGCAGATTTTCAATCTCTATATCCTCAAAAGTTCCTTCTTCCCAGTTTGTTATCACAAGCTTTACCGGGTCAAGCACTGCCATCGCCCTATACGCGGTAAGGTTGAGATGCTCCCTCACACAGTGCTCAAGCATGGCGGTGTCCACCACCGAGTCGGCCTTTGACACTCCGACGCGCCCAAGGAAATCCGCTATCGCTTCCTTTGTATATCCCCTGCGCCTCATGGCGCATATGGTGGGCATGCGCGGATCATCCCAGCCTGAAACGAATCCCTCCTCTACAAGCCTTCTAAGGTAGCGCTTTGACATTATGGTATTGGTCATATTCAGCCGCGCAAACTCAATCTGGCGCGGTTTATGTTCAAACCCGCACTGGTCTATCGCCCAGTCGTACAGCGGCCTGTGAGCTTCATACTCAAGCGAGCATATCGAATGCGTAACCCCTTCGATAGCGTCCTGTATGGGATGGGCAAAATCATACATTGGATATATGCACCACTTGTCGCCGGTTTGGTGATGGCTGCGGTGAAGTATCCTGTAAAGGGCCGGATCCCTCATATTGATATTGGGGGACGCCATGTCTATCTTGGCCCTCAGGGTTCTTGAGCCGTCTTCAAATTCGCCGTTTCTCATGCGCTCGAACAGCACAAGGTTTTCCTCCACGCTCCTGTTCCTGTAAGGGCTGTCCCTTCCTGGCTCGGTAAGCGTGCCGCGGTATTCGCGCATTTCTTCCTTGGAAAGGTCGCATACGTATGCCGCGCCCTTTTTTATTAGCTTTATCGCAAGCTCGTAACAGGTGTCGAAGTATTGGGAGCCAAACCTGAGCTTATCCCACTCAAAGCCGAGCCATCGGATATCCTCCTCTATTGCTTCAACGTATTCTACGTCCTCCTTGGCGGGATTTGTATCGTCAAACCGGAGGTTGCACTTGCCGCCATACTTTCTGGCAATGCCAAAATCCACAAACAGGGCCTTTGCATGTCCGATATGTATGTATCCGTTTGGTTCAGGCGGAAAACGGGTGCGCACAACGGGATTATTCTCCATATCCTGTTCGACCAATTCCTCAATAAAGTTTTTAGGCTGCTCCGTCCTGATCTCTTCCATTTTATCACGCCTTTCCAAAATAATTATGTTATCGCGGCCAATTTTACCCTCTATTATGCGTTGCGCTAACCATCCGTGTCAATAATTTTAACCGAACTTTGTTCATTTTATATTTAGCACGGCAAACCTAGTTTTCTCATCGCGATAATCCGGCATACAATTATAAAAGTCCTCGCCCCGCGTTGACTTTAATCCTTAGCGCTGATATAATCCTTGCAAACCTAATAATAAAGGCTGCGGATAATTAAGATCAATTATTGATCTTGGGAAAGCGGTGAAACTCCGTTGCAGCCCCCGCTACCGTGAAGCCGACGCTTCAGCCATGTGCCACTGCCCAAGTATAAGGGCGGGAAGGCGGCTGACGCGGATGAAGCAAAGCCGGGAGACCTATCCGTCCGCCCAGAGACAGTTCTTTTCTTCGGAGGGAAGAAGAGTGCGTTTATTTATGTACGCACGGCTCCATGCTGAAGAAAGCCTGGGGCCTTTTTATTGGGAAAACAAAATTTTTCGGAGGTATGTTTTATGAAGCTAAGAAAACCGGCCGCGCTTCTTCTTGCCCTGATAATTGCAGCGGTTATGCTTGCGTCATGCGACGTGCAGCAGCCGCAGGGTCCATCCACTGTAACCGATATAATCGGCAGGGAGGTATCCGTGCCAACGGACGTGAAGACGATCGTTTCGCTTACCCCAAGCAACACCGAAATCATCTACGCGCTCGGGCTTGGCGACAAGCTGGTTGGAAGGGACGATTACAGCACCTATCCGGAACAGGCTAAGGAGGTTCCCGTTATGGGCGACTATAACGGCCCCAATGTTGAGGCTGTAATTGCCGCCAAAGCTGACGTTGTGCTTGCGGGAAACCACCTGCAGCAGGAAACCATCGACAGCCTTCAAAACGCAGGATGTACGGTCATCTGTTCAGAGGCAACGGCTTATGATGAAATATATAAGTCGGTAGAGCTGATAGCAGCTGTATGCGGAGCCAAGCCGGAGGAGCTTGTATCGGATATTAGGGCCAGGATCAGCTCTGTAAAACCGGACGATAACGCAACAAAGCCTGCCGTTTACTATGTTATGAGCTACGGCGAATTTGGAAACTGGACTGGCGGCAATGGAAGCTTTATAAATTCCGCCATTGAGCTTGCCGGAGGCGAATGCGTAACTAAGGACGTGGATGTGCAGTGGGTGGAATACTCGCTGGAAACGCTGGTGGAAAAGGATCCCGACATAATATTGCTATCCTCGCTGTACACCGTTGAACAGCTTTCCGCCGCCGCGGGCTACAGCGGCCTCACCGCCGTGAAGGAAGGAAGGGTGTATATCATAGACTTTGAAACCGTGGAGCGTCCCGGTCCAAGAATTGCCGGCGCGGTTGAGGCAATAGCAAAAATAATAACTCAAGCGCAGGCCGGCTGACCGGACCGATCCCGGGCCCATGGTTTTTACCGCTTTGACATAGCGTGAGCATTTATAACGGAGGAAAAGTGAAACTTAACGGAAAAGGGCTTACAGCCCCGATACTGGCTATTCTCATCGTGTTGAGCGCGCTTGCGCTTATATTTGGCGTTGTCATGGGGAGCACGGGGCTTAAGCTGTCCGAGCTTTCACTGTTGTTCAGCTCAAGCACAGAACCATCGGCGGTTATACTCAGAAGCGTCCGCCTCCCCCGCGCAATACTATCATATTTGGTAGGAGGGGGGCTTGCGGTGGCCGGATGCTGTCTTCAGGGGGTTTTTAAAAACCCTATGGCCGACAGCCATATACTGGGGGTAAGCTCAGGAGCCGGGTTCGGCGCTGCGGTGGCCATGACCATGGGGGTCGGGGCGGGCCTGTCCGTGTACGGCCTTGGCGGTATAGCGGCATTTGCCTTTGCCGGCGGGCTTTTATGCGTGATGCTGGTGTTCTTTGTGTCGCGTGTAAAGTCCAGAGTCTCCACCACCTCCCTGCTCCTTGCCGGTATAGCGCTGTCCTCCCTGTTTTCCTCCCTTACATCCGCCATAATGATACTTAACCGAGGCCGGCTTGACAATATCTTCATGTGGCTGCTCGGAAGCTTTTCGTCGGCTAGCTACAGCAAGGTTCTGTTTGCAGCCGTTTCAATCCTGCCAATTTCAGCTGGACTTATGCTATTTTCAAGGCCGCTGAATGTAATGCTTCTTGGTGAGGAGGAGGCCAGAATGCTTGGCGTGGATTACTCGCGCCACCTCCGTATAATAATTTTGCTGGCAACCGTTTTGGCAGCGGCGTGCGTGGCGGTTTCGGGGGTTGTCGGGTTTGTGGGATTAATAATACCCCACATGATACGCCTTGCGGCCGGCCCCGGCCACCGTACGCTGCTTCCCTGTTCATTCCTTGGCGGAGGAGTGTTCCTGTGCGTTATGGACACCCTGTCAAGATGCCTGTTTCCGCCCATCGAACTCCCTGTCGGCGTGCTGTGCGCTATATGCGGGGTCCCTTTCTTCCTTTTCATTATGAAGCGTTACGCCAAAGGAGGCCTGGATGACTGATCGGATTTTAGTGGATTGCGTTAGCTTTCAATATAACGGCAGGAACGTCTTAAAGGATGTAAGCCTCCGGCTTGCGCATGGGTGCATGCTAGGCCTGCTGGGGCCTAATGGAAGCGGTAAAACAACGCTTATGCGCTGCATCAGCGGGTTTCTTCATCCAAAATCGGGCAGGGTCCTGATAGACGGCGTTGACGTGCGCGGTTACAGCGCGAAGGAGCTTTCAAAACATATGGCAATGGCCCCCCAGAGGTCAGTCCCCGAATTTGGGTTTACCGCTCTTGATATAGTGCTTATGGGCCGTAATCCTCACATCGGCCTGCTGGGGAGCGCGGGCGCAGAAGATATGCGCACCGCCCTAAAGGCTATGGAGATGGCTCATGTTGAACACCTTAAGGCTCGTTCCATACTTACCTTGTCCGGGGGCGAATGGCAGCGCATCCTTATTGCCAGAGCAATATGCCAGAGTGCGGAAATCCTGCTCCTTGACGAACCTATATCCAGCCTGGACATAAAGTATCAGCTTGAAATATTAAAGCTTGTGCGCCGCCTGTGCGCCAATAGCGGCCTGTCCGCCATCTGTGTGCTTCACGACGTAAACCTTGCGTCCCATTACTGCGACAAAATAGCGTTTCTTAAAGACGGCGCCCTATATGGATACGGCGCTCCCGAAGAAACCGTAAACCAGACCTCCATGGCCCAAGTGTACGGCATATCCTCAACCATCTCAAATGAGCAGGGACGGCCATATGTTATTGAGGATATGGATTGATTTTCCTTCATAAAGTTGCCTTAAACAGTTCATTATAAGTTCATAATATAACGCAACCACCCGATGTTCTCGTACGTCTTATAGGTGTACATGCAGATAGAGAATAAATGCTCCCCCCATTTATTGCTCGATTGCTATACAGAGCACATTTTTAGGTTCGTTTTCTTCCTACCTCCTAAACAAAACACGCCAGGCGTTGATTGCCAGGCGTGATTTTGTTTTTACCCGCTAGAGCCGCACGATATCGGTGGCTATGAGGTTCAAGAACGCTTCGTCGTGCTCTACGATCAGCATCGTGGGCATGCTTTGCATTATGAGACGCTCGATCTGCATCCTGGACATCACGTCGATAAAGTTAAGCGGTTCGTCCCAAATATACAGGTTTGCGCATTCGCACAGACTCCCCGCTATCAGCGTCTTTTTCTTCTGTCCTTCGCTGTAATCCGATATATCCTTTTCAAACTGTATTCGGGAGAAATCCAGCTTGCGCAGGATCGTTTTAAACAGGCTTTCATCTATTCCGCGGCTTTTGGCAAATTCCGTCAGGCTTCCGCTAAGCTTGGACGTATCCTGCTGCACGTATGATATCTTTAGCCTGCTTCCTATATTAACCTCACCCTCAAACTCAAGGTCCTCCCCAAGTATCAGCTTCAATATGCTTGACTTTCCGCAGCCGTTTTTGCCGCAAAGCGCTATACGGTCGCCTTGGCGGATTGTAAGGCTTACATCCCTGCACGCCGCCCTATCGCCGTAGCGTATGCCAACGCCTTTGAGGGAAAGCAGCGTATCGCTGAAATAGGGCATGGGGCTCACCTTTAGCGGGCTGAAATACTCTATGTCCTTGAGGAGTTTTTCCTTCTCCTCCACTGCGCGCTCACGTCTGGTTTCAACGGCTTTTGCATGGCGCATCATCTTTGCGGCCTTTGCGCCTATGTTTCCCCTGTCGCATGGGCCGCAGCCTATCTTGGTTTCCTCTATGTCGTCCGACCACCCCGCCATGCGTCCCGCCGCCCGCTTCAGCCTTGCTATATCCTTTTTCAGTTTCTCGTTTTTATCTATTTCAAAGTTGTCCCTCATCTCCTTGTTTATCTGCCACGTGGAGAAGTTTCCCTTCTGCACCTCAATGGTGGATTTATTTATGGACAGCACATGGTCTATGCATTTGTCAAGAAACGACCTGTCATGCGATACCAGTATAAAGCCGTTCTTGTTCCTTAGATAGTCGCTGACCATCCCGCGCGCTTCCATATCCAGATGGTTGGTCGGCTCATCGATCAGGAGGAAGTTGTTTTCCTTTATAAACAGCGCCGCAAGCAGCGCTTTCGTCCGCTCGCCGTTGCTCAGGGTGCTAAAGGGCCTGTATAACATGTCCTCTGCAGCCTTCATCAGGTTAAGCTCCTTCATAAGCCTCCAATGCTCGTAATCCGGACTGACGCTCTCAATGACTTCAATCGTGGTCATTGAGGCGTCCGGCACTTCGAACGGAAAGTAGTCAAACGTAACCGACGCGCTAACGCTGCCCTTGTATCTGTATTTGCCCATGAGCAGGTTCAAAAACGTTGTTTTGCCCCTTCCATTTCTTCCTATAAAACCCAGTCTCCAATCCGTGTCGATCTTGAATGAGACATCTTCAAATATATTATCATAGCTGCCATCATAGCAGAACGTAAGGTTATCTACGCTGATTATGGACATAACTGCTCCTTTCCCGCCCAGTCCCGGGCTATGTATAAAACAAGGCCGCAGGATAGCCATCCTGCGGCCGCGGCATGCAATTATACACAAAAATATCAGCGTATAAACAAACGGCGGAACTTGATTATGAATAGCTTTCCTGCATGGGTACGTCAAAACTTTGCCGCTATGGCAAAAGATTTATCAAAATACCCTGATCGTTATTTTAGCAGGAAGCTATTAACATCCTCTCAACTCCGTTTCATGTTTTTTGTTATTATAACACAGCTTTAATTTCCCGTCAAACCAGCTTTTATGTAATGCTGGATATATTGGCGCATGAAATCTTCATAGGCGACAGCTTGTTCCCCGCCCGCGTATGGGTTATAATGTCTAAAGCGGCTTGCCTGCTCCTATGAGCCGGCCTATTTTGCCGCATGGAGGAATGGCAATGCAGTTTTGTCCGCTATTCAGCGGTTCTTCTGGAAACTCTTCGTATATCGAGGGCGGAAACGCCCGCATACTCATTGACGCGGGCATGGCGTGCAGAACTATTACCGGGGCGCTCTCGCAAATCGGCGCATCCCCTGAATCAATAGACGCCTTGGTCATTACGCATGAGCACTCGGACCATATACGCGGGGTTGGCGTATTCGCAAGGCGGTATAAAACGCCTATATATGCAAACGCAAAAACATGGGAGGCCATGCAGCCTTATGTTGGCGAAATTCCCGCAGGGTGCGCAAGGATTTTCGAAACCGGAAGGGATTTTTATATCAAGGATATGAATGTCCTTCCTTTTAAAACTCCCCACGACGCCGCTGAATCCGTGGGATATTGTTTTCAATGCCGCGACGGCAAGGTAGGCCTGATGACGGACATAGGGCATATCACTGCCAAGCTGCTAAATGCCGTACAGGGAGCCGATATGTTATTGATTGAGGCTAACCATGATGTCGAAACCCTTAAGATGGGAAGCTATCCCTATGTGCTAAAGCGCAGGATCCTTGGCGACGACGGCCACCTGTCAAATGATTCGGCGGGCCTGGCGCTGATTAAGCTTTACGCGATGGGGCTGAGAAACGCAATTTTGGGGCATCTGAGCAAGGAAAACAATTCCGAGGCTATGGCTATGGACACCGTGCGGTCGCATCTGAGGGGCGAGGACATATTTGATGAGGAATTCAAGCTTCACGTCGCCCACCGCGACAGGACCAGCGGGGTCTTCCAGATTGCCAAATGAAAGCCATGTGTCAGCCCTTGTTTTCATATTGAATATTTGATTTTTAATGGAAGGATTGCATATGAACAGATCGAACAAAGCGGGCAGCATGTTTTTATTATCAGTATGCCTTATGATAGTATCAAGCGGCATTGTGGCGTATATACCGCTTACTAATACTACGTCGACATACGCGCTTAGCTCCCTTTTAATCCAGGTGGGATCAATCTTCATACCTGCTATGCTGATAATACGGGGAAACGACCCCTCCATGTACGGGAAGCGCCGCATTGGGGCGCTTTCGATACTGTTAAGCGTAATAATCGGTATCGGCGCCTTTTTAATCAGCACAGGGATAAACGGCGTTATGCTGCTTATTGCCGATTCGCTGGGGGCAAATACTGGAGCGTTTGCTTCAGAGCTGCCGCCGATGAGGGGGGCCAGCATTATATCAAGCATACTGCTCATATGCGTCGTGCCCGCGGTAACTGAGGAATGGCTGTTCAGAGGGGCGCTGCTCAACTCTTGGCGCGGCCTCGGGCGCAGGCGGGCCATTTGGCTTACCGCTGCTCTTTTTACCCTGATGCATACCCAGCCCATATCAATACCTTCGTTTCTGTTCCTGGCATACATTATGGGGGCAATGGCGTACGACTCCCGCTCCGTCTATCCCGCCATGATAGTCCACTTTATGAACAACCTTATCTCCCTTACCATTTCAAGCTTGCCGTCGTCCACCCTTAGTACAGGCCCGGTAAGCGCAGGTGCCTATCTTATCGCGTATCTGCTGTATGCAGCGATTGGGGCCGCTATATTTGCCGCGTCATACTTCCCGCTTAAGGCGAGGTTTAGAAAAATTGATGAAAGGTCCGCCGTGAAAGCAATTCCGGAAAACTCTTTATACGGTACGGGTAACATCCCTGAATTTAATGTCGAAAACGCAGTAGAGGGTGCGCAAGCCGGCCGCATTGAGGACCTTACTCAAAACAGCAGCCCCGCGTGCGATGGTTCCGAGTTTAGCACGACGGTCTCAGATGAACGGGTGAGCATGCCGAATGTATCTGCAAACAAGGGTATGAACGCCGGCTGCGAATGCGGCATTCCCTCTGACGAATCCGAAGGATCAGCAGAGACGACGCCTGAAGCCAACAGTACGGACAACTCCGAAACCATAATGGATGAACACCGGCGTCTTGATATAAAACCCGTATATAAGGCTGGAGTCTTGCTGCCCTCCGAACCGCCCGCACTTTCTACTTTTAAAAGAGGGGCTGATAACGCGGGTATGTGGATAATGGTAGGAATAGGAGGGGGAATTCTTTTGCTGCTAACTCTTGTTGGGATTTTGATGATGTTTATTCCCAGCAGCTTTTTGGGCGCATGAAAATACGCATAGTATGCATAGGCAAGCTTAAAGAAGGCTTCTACAGGGACGCTGTCAAGGAGTTTACAAAGCGGCTTTCCCATTATTCTGACGTAGAAATAGTGGAACTGCCCGACGAAAAGGCCGGCGAAAACCTATCCGACGCCCAGAAAAGGCAGGTATGCGGCCGCGAGGGGCGCCGCATACTCGGATGCCTGTCGCCGTCGGAGTATTTAATCGCCGCGGATATGGGAGGCAGCAGGTTTTCATCTGAGGCCTTTGCAAAACAGCTTGGCAGGATAATGTCCGATGGCGGGAGCTGTATCGCAATAGCTGTCGGCGGCTCGCTTGGGCTGAGCCGCGAGGTTATAGACAGGGCAAACCTGTGCGTAAGCTTTTCGGATATGACGTTTACCCATCAGCTGTTCAGGATTATGCTGCTTGAGCAGGTGTACAGGGCGTTTAAGATAATAAACGGCGAGCCGTACCACAAATAAAGTTGGGGAGGAAACCCAGATGCCCCTGGACCCAAGGGAACTGCCAATATACGAAGCGCTTTATGCATTGGGAATAGAGTATGAGCGCTTTGAGCATAAGCCGACGGTTACGATGGAGATATGCGGCGAAGTGGACCGGATGACCGGCGTTGAGCACTGTAAAAACCTGTTTTTGACCAACAGGCAAAAATCCCAGTTTTATCTGGTAATGATGGGCGCGCATAAGCGTTTTCAAACAGCGTCTATAAGCAGGCAGTTGGGGTGCTCCAGGCTAAGCTTTGCCGACGACGGGCTGTTAAACGAAAAGCTCCGGCTTCTCCCTGGCGCGGTTACGCCGCTCGGACTTATATATGATAAAACCCACGAAATACTAGCCGTGATTGATGAGGATTTGAAATCACTCATCAGGGTAAGCGTACATCCAGGGGTAAGCACAGTTTCCATAGCGCTTAAAACAAACGATCTGCTCTCCTTCATCGCCCACTGCGGCAACCGGATTCGGTTTGTTAAGATATAAAATACTTTTTAGGAAAATATTAAGATCCTAAAAT
>CAYSKA010000005.1:0-20624 GCA_964431505.1 uncultured Oscillospiraceae bacterium | reverse complement strand
TGGGGATGTTCACGATACCTGGCGAAGGACCCACGCCGCCGCAGGCTGATTACACAATCGAAGTTGGCACAGTAGAAGCGAACCAGGGCGACAGAGTATTCGTTCCTGTAAGCATGGATAACCTCTCATCAGGTTCATTCACCATCGAATACGATGCTGATGCCCTTACCTACATTACACATACCAACCCCGTTGACGGTACGTTCATCGTCATTAACGACTGGACGCCTGGTATCCTCCAGATAGCCGTTGTTAACCCGAATGAAAACTACGAAGGCGAGTGCATGGCGCTTGAATTCGCAGTTGCCGCCGATGCGGAAGGCACGTATGCCCTTGACCTGACAGTTAACGATGGCGCAAGCATCGTTGATGAAATCACAGTATCCGTAGCTGGCGAAGATATTGAAGCCATCAACGGTGCTATTGAGGTCGTTCTTGGATACACTGTAACCTTCAACTACATGGTTGATGGCGAATGGGTATCCGAGTCTCAGACTGTGGCTGTCGGAGAAGCGGCGATAGCTCCCGAGGCCATGCCTCAGGCTCATGAAATCACTCAGCTCATATTCCTTGGATGGGATAATGACTTCTCGGCTGTCTATTCGGATCTCGAAGTGACTGCAGAGTATGGCCTGCTGGGCGATGTTTACACCGATGAAGTACTCAACGTGAGTGACGCATTGCTGATCATGCGCAATGTAGCTGGTATGGAATCGCTCAGCGAAATCCAGGAGCTCCTTGGCGATGTAGATCAGGATGGCAATGTCACGATAGCAGACGCACTGTATCTCATGCGTTTGATCGTTGGCGCTGAATCATTCAACGGCTAATATAAGCCAAGCTGGGGTTCCCGTAACGGGAACCCCTTTTTAAAAACGATGCCGTGCCGTATTTAATGGAATGGCGTCGTTTTTAGTATAGAAAACACAACCTCCAGTTCTAATAAATAGGGCAGTAAACAATTCGGTTTATTCAGCTCAATTATATGCGCTTTGGGCAATTTGAGGAGTAACCATACCTACAATAAATATTTTGAATACGTTTATTTATCGGATGTGACTTTCATGATTCTGAAAAAGCGCGCTTGCTTCAAACGCAACAAATATCGAACACTAAGAAACAATTTTTGAGTTAACATAACAAAAGGCCCCAATTAAAGGGCCGTTGTTCCTTCTGCTTATATCAAAATTAAATCCTTAGACTATCAGCCATATCAGTAGCCTCCCAAGGGAATTCGACGTCAACGCGTCCGAAGTGTCCGAAGGCGGCGGTCCTTCGGAAGATAGGCTGACGCAGGCCAAATCTCGATATTATTGCCTCAGGCCTGAAGTCAAAGTGGTTTTTAAGCCTTTGAGCAATATCCGCATCAGGTATTATACCAGTTCCCTGTGTATCAAGCATTATTGATACTGGATGCGCTACTCCAATGGCATACGCTATTTGGATTTCACAGCGCTTGGCAAGACCCGCGGCTACAACGTTTTTTGCAGCGTACCTTGCGGCATACGAAGCGCTTCTGTCGACCTTGGTTGCATCTTTGCCGGAGAATGACCCTCCGCCATGGCGGGCATAGCCTCCATAGGTGTCAACTATTATCTTTCGCCCTGTAAGCCCCGAGTCTCCCTGAGGCCCGCCAATTACAAAGCGCCCGGTGGGATTGACAAATACCCGCGTTCCGCTATCCAAGAGGTCAGATGGAATCACACTTTTTATTATCTTATCGGTTATATCCCTACGGATTATATCAAGGCTCACGTCCGGCTCGTGCTGGGCCGATATGACCACAGCGTCAACGCGAATGGGCATGCCGGAGCTGTCGTATTCAACGGTTACCTGGGATTTTCCATCGGGACGCAGATAGGGGATTTCGCCGGACCTGCGGGCATCGCTTAACGCCTGAGTGAGCCGGTGCGCCAGAAAAATCGGCATAGGCATCAGCTGGGGCGTTTCATCGCATGCAAAACCAAACATCATACCCTGATCGCCTGCACCCGTTGAAAACTCATGCTCTGAAGCTCCATGCTTCGATTCAAATGAACTGCTTACGCCCATATCTATGTCGGGGGACTGCCCGTTTATGGCCGAGATAACAGCTAGGGTATGTCCGTCAAAGCCATATTCAGGCTTGTTGTAGCCAATCCCATTGACAACATCACGCACAATTCGGGGAATATCAATGTAGCATTCAGTGGTAACTTCGCCCATTACAATTACCATCCCCGTTGTAGCGGCGCATTCGCACGCCACCCTTGACATTGGGTCCTGCTCCAGCAACTTGTCAAGAACGGTGTCTGCAATAGCGTCGCAAACTTTATCCGGATGGCCGTCGGTAACGGACTCGGAAGTAAAAAGATAACCAGACATATATACACCTCAAAAGTCAATAGATACTACTAAAATACAAGTAATTATAACATCAAAAGGGCGATTTATCAACCTGCGCCATTCGTTTCTCAGCCTATCTCTTTGAAAACCCTCGCAAATATCGCTGCTGCATGGTCCATCTGCTCCTCGGTATGAGTGGCCGTATAGCTTGTTCTCAAAAGGCACATATCGGACGGAACTGCTGGAGGGAGTACAGGATTTACATAAACGCCTTCCTCAAGCAGACGCTTGGCAATTATAAGCGTACGCTTTATGTCATACGTGATTATGGGAATTATGGCTGTCCTGCCCTCAATTATCGGCAGACCAGTTTCATGGAGCTTGCGCCTCATATATTCGGCTATTTTTATTAAATTATCAACGCGTTCAGGGCTTTCTTTAAGTATACGAAGCGCGCATAATGCAGAAGCCGCATTTGCTGGCGGTATTGAAGCGCTGAAGATGAACGGCCTTGAGTTATGCTTTATATAGTTAATTACGTCTCCGCGTGCCGCAACGCATCCTCCAAGGGACGCGAACGACTTGGAGAATGTGGTCATAATTATATCCACTTCATCCTCAAGCTTAAAGTGTGACGCAGTACCCCTGCCGCCAACGCCGATCATGCCTACTCCGTGAGCGTCGTCAACCATCAGGCGTGCATTGTATTTATTTTTTATGCGGACAATCTCGGGGAGGTTGGCAACGTCCCCAGACATTGAAAATACTCCGTCCGTAATTATAAGCTTTGGCGAATCAACAGGCAGTCTGGATATCTTATCCTCAAGCGACTCCATATTACCATGTTCATATTTATATACATTTTTCGCAAAGCTCAATCGGCATGCATCCAATATGCTGGCATGGTTTTCGCTGTCATTAAGGATCGTGGTCTGTCGGGTTGCTATGGTGGATATTATGCCTAGGTTTGATTGAAAACCCGTTGAAAAGGTTATCACGCCATCCTTATGAAAGAACTCTGCAAGCTCCTCCTCCAGTTCCAGATGAAGCTTAAGTGTTCCATTTAAAAAACGGGAACCAGAGCAGCCTGTACCATAGCGGTCCAGGGCTTCATGCGCAGCCTTAATAGTGCGTGGGTCGTTTGTCAATCCCAAATAATTGTTTGACCCCAGCATTATGGTACGCCGGCCTTCCATCATAACCTCGGTATCCTGTGCGGTTTCGAGCGCATGAAAATAAGGATATAGCCCCGTCTTCATTACCTCTTGAGGTTCGTTGTATTTCATACAAGGTTCAAATAAATCCAAGTGCATCCCTCACAATAACAAAATAATATTCATTATACTATGGCTTCAATAATACTGCAAACCTAAAATGCCATTTACTAGCCATTATAGAGGAGTAAATTTACAGTAAAAAATTATTCGAATTTTATTAAAGTGGTGTGTAGGTGTTGCAAAGTGGTGGAACATGTTTTATAATAATCGCATGATGGTGGGGGCATCCCACTTTTATAATCATATTGGAGAGGAGGGAATAGCATGTTTGTAGGCACATTTGAACACGCGCTGGACGCTAAGGGCAGGGTTTTTATACCTGCTAAGTGGAGAGCTGAGCTGACAAATTCCATAGTGGTAACGCGTGGGATAACGGAAAACAGCAGCGGCAACTGTTTGGAGATAATGTCCGAAAAGGCCTTTGAAGAGCGCTACAGCAGGCTTGAAGAACTCCCTCTTACCGATATGGAGGCAGCCCTTTTAAGGCGTATGGTTTATTCCGGGGCAAATAACTGCGAACCAGACAAGCAGGGGAGGGCGTTGATAACGCAAAAGCTCAGGGATTATGCGGGTCTTTCATCGAATGTCACACTGGTAGGAGTAAGGGACCGAATTGAAGTGTGGGATACGGATATATGGAACAAAAATGAGCTGGAATATGACACCATGGACCGCAAAAAGCTCTATGACAGCCTAAAGGAGCGTGGCCTATGATGACATTCCGGCACAAACCGGTAATGCTTGATGAAGCGCTTGAATTGTTAAACCCATCCCGGGGAGGAATCTTCGTAGATGGTACGCTTGGCGGCGGAGGCCATTCCGCGGGAATATTAAAGCTGCTACCTGCAGGATCAAGGTTAATTGGAGTCGACCGTGACTCGGACGCACTTAAAGCGGCGAACGAGAGGCTGGATATTTATGGTGATAAATTTTTAGGAGTTTATGGAAATTTTTTCGATATCAAGCACATATTAAACGGGCTGGATATCCATTCGGCTGATGGTATACTTTTGGATTTGGGAGTTTCGTCGCATCAGCTGGATACGGCTGATCGCGGGTTTTCATACAAACATGAAGCGCCACTTGACATGAGGATGGACAAAAACGCTCACCTTAAGGCCATCGATGTGGTCAATTCCTATCCTGAGCAGAAGCTTGAGCAGATAATCCGCGACTATGGTGAGGAGCGGTACGCGCACAGGATAGCTGTCAGCATAGCAGAACACAGGGATAAAGAGCCCATCAGGACGACCCTGCAGCTGGCGCATATAGTTTCGTCCAGCATGCCGGCTAAGGCAAAGAGAGAGCCGCAGCACCCGGCGCGCAGGACGTTTCAGGCTATAAGGATAGAGGTAAACGGTGAACTTGAAGGACTCGACGCTGCATTGATAGCCGCTGAGTCGCTTTTATCTAGCGGAGGCGTGCTTGCGGTAATAACGTTTCACTCTTTGGAGGACAGAATAGTGAAACAGGCATTCCGCCGGCTGGAATCGCCGTGTACTTGCGACAGGCGGGCGCCGGTATGCACCTGCGGGTTAAGGCCAACGTCCAAAATACTGACAAAAAAACCAATCATACCAAAACAGGCTGAACTCATGGAAAACCCACGCTCTGCCAGCGCTAAGCTCAGGGCAATTAGGAAGCTATAACAGCACAAATAGAATTATCGGGCTAAGGAGTGAATATCATGGCAATAGCGGCAAAGAAAGAAGAGGCAAGATATGCGCCCGCAACCAGGGTGTATACCCATACGCGTTCATCCGTGGCTCAGCCTGAACCCATCAGGCCGCGCCCACGCCCGCGGGTAAGGCCACAGGAAAGGCCCGCCGAGGTCCCGAGGCCGCGCGAAAGGCGAAAGCCAGATCCAAAGCGCGGGCTAAAGACGTTGGTGCTATCATCAGTGGCTTTTTTAACAGTGCTTGTACTGGCTGTCATGGTAGGAAACTCTATGGTGTCTGAACGCTACGTAATGCTGGAAGATATGCAGACTGAGCTGGCTTCGATCAAGAAGGCCAACGAGTCGCTGAAAGCGCAGCTTGAGGGATCGATAGATCCCAGTCTTGCCAGACAGGCGGCGGAGGATGAGGGTATGGCTTACCCTTCGTCAGACCAGATAGTGGATACGGATTAAAAGTTATATTAAGGTGGGGGCGACATGAATAAAAAACGTTCTACATCACATAGAAAGCGGATGCGCTGGGTTATACTTGGCATTGCTGTGCTGTTTCTATATTTAAGCTGTAGATTGTTTTACATTCAGGTTGCAAACAGCGAAGAATACCAGAAAAAGGCCCTTACACAGTGGGTTCGGGATACGGCGCTTACGGCTGCACGGGGAAGAATAATCGGAGCTGACGGTGCTGTGCTGGCCCAGAGCGCCACATCTTATAAGGTGCTCCTGTGGCCCGAGCAGATCAATGCCAGCGACCATGCCAGGATTGCAAAAGAACTTGCCCCATTGCTTGAAAACGTAAGCGAGGCTGGCATACTCGAAAAGCTTAAGGACACAAAGCATAGGGAGATCGTACTTAAGCGCCAGGTAGGACGCGATGTCGTGGACAAGATAGAGGCGTTAAAGCTTGGCGGAGGGGTGGTTACGGCTACCGACACGATAAGATATTATCCGTACCATTCGCTGCTTTCACAAGTGATAGGGTTTACAAACGTTGACTCTGATGGACAGGAAGGCTTAGAGCTTTCCATGGATAAGTACCTTGCAGGAGAGAATGGACGCATGGTAACGGAGGCGGACCGTATGGGGCGTACGCTTTCGTATGGCGTTCAGGAGTATATAAATCCGGTTGACGGATGCGACGTCATATTGACCATAGATACAAATATTCAGGCAATCCTGGAAAAGTCGCTTGAGGAAGCTATGGCGGTAAACAACGGTAAGAACGCGCAGGGCATAGTGATGAACTGCAAAACAGGCGAAATCGTAGCTGTAGCGACTTCGCCGGGGTATGATCTGAACGAGCCGCCCAGGAGCGACCTGGATGCGCTTTCCGCACTTTCCCGCAACAGGATAGTAGCCGATGCATATGAACCAGGTTCAACGTTTAAGATAATTACATTGTCTGCAGCTTTGGACAGCGGCACCATAAACGAGGGGTTTACAGCCCATTGCCCCGGCTTCAGAATCGTAAGCGGGCAGCGTATAAAATGCTGGAAGGCTGGAGGGCATGGAAGCCAGAACCTGACGCAGTGTGCTGAAAACTCATGCAACAGCGCATTTATGGATATGGCCCTTAGACTGGGAGTGGAGGGGCTGTATGATTATATATATAAATTCGGATTTGGCTCTACGACTGGAAGCGGGCTGTCGTCGGAGTCGGCGGGAATAGTAATACATGAGAAATACATAAGAGATATAAATCTGGCCCGAATTGGGTTTGGTCAAAGCGTATCGGTAACTCCGCTTCAGCTTGTAACCGCGGTGGGCGCGGCTGTAAATGGCGGAACGCTGTATGAACCAAGGATCATAAAGGAAATCGTAGCTGCTGATGGCACAGTTGTAGTTGAAAACGAGCCCAAAGCGGTAAGGACGGTGATAAGTGAGGAAACCTCAAAGACCGTACGTACGATCCTCGAAAGCGTTGTAAAGAATGGGAGCGGGCGTAATGCTCAGATTGCCGGTTACCGCGTTGGCGGCAAGACGGGAACGGCACAGAAATACGACGAAACCGGAATTGCAGCCGGCAAGCTTATAGCTTCGTTTATCGGTTTTGCTCCGGCTGATGATCCTGAATACGTTACATTGATACTCGTTGACGAGCCCCAGGTAGGATCAATATTTGGAAGCACCGTCGCTGCTCCGTTTGTAAAGGATGTGCTTGAAGAAACGCTTCATTATTTCGGGTACCTTCCAGAGGGTGGGGACGAGGTTGTCACCGTACCGGATCTGAGCGGCCTCACGACGGCGCAGGCCAGTGAAAGATTGGCCGAGCTTGGGCTAGGCGCTGTATTCCAGACCGACTCGGAAGTAACGGCACAGGTTCCGGCAGCTGGAGAATCGGTGCTCAAGGGCTCGGAAGTGCTCTTATATACCGGGGATATGACGATTATAGATGAGGGCGATGATCCACTGGATCTTGAGCAGGTAAAGGTACCTGACCTTGATGGAATGAGCAGACTGGAGGCTTATGACACGCTTAAGGCACTTGGCCTGGCAATGAACGCAGAGGGAGACTATGACGGAGGCAAGGTAATCTATCAAAGCGTGGAAAAGGGCGCTAGCGTCAACGTAGGGAGCACGATTACGGTAAGATTCGGGACCAAGGGAAATGCTTCCGAATAGGGCGTGCTCATATGGCGGGCCATTGACCATATTGGAGGACACAATGCGGTTTACACAAATACTTGAGGGCATAGACTATATCCTAAAGGGGCAGGACGCAGATATAAGCGAGATTGAATATGACTCGCGAAGGGTTCAGCCTGGCAATCTGTTTTGCTGTGTATCGGGGACATATGATGATGGCCACCGCTATGCGCAGCAGGCAGCGGATGCGGGCGCTGCTGCCCTGCTTGTGGAAAGGGAGCTGCCGATTGATATTCCTCAGGCTATTGTGCCTGACGTGAGGCTCGCTATGGCGGAGGCGGCATCCAACTTCTTTGAAAATCCATCGCACGGCATGAAATTTGCGGGGGTTACAGGCACTAACGGGAAGACCAGTACCACCTATATGTTAAAAACAATAGCGGAACAGCAGAACATAAAGGTTGGCTTAATTGGAACAATACATATAATGATAGGATCCGATGTGATGAACGCCGACCGCACAACGCCGGCAAGCGTGGATCTTCAGAGGACCCTCCGCAGGATGAAGGATGCAGGGGTAGAGCTTGTTATTATGGAGGTTTCGTCACACTCGCTGGACCAAAAGCGGGTATATGGAATCGAATTTAATACGGCCGCGTTTACGAACCTGACACAAGACCACATGGACTATCATAAAACCTTTGATAATTATCTCGCGGCAAAGAAAAAGCTGTTTTACAGCTCAAAAAAGGCCGTAATAAATGTTGACGACGTATATGCTGAAAGAATAATGGAAGGGATACCCGCAGAAATCCTTACATTTGGGGTAAGAAACGGCGCTGACATCAACGCTACCGAAATAGAGATAACGGCAAAGGGAGTGCAGTTTGACCTTGCTACTCCAGAGGGAACGGCCAGAATAAACATGCCGATCCCAGGACTGTTCAATGTGTTCAACGCTATGGCGGCTACCGGTTTGGCGTTAAACCTCGGATTTGGCCTCAAAACAATAAAGACGGGCCTTGAATCAATGCACAGCGTATCTGGAAGACTTGAACCGCTTGCGACAAACGGAAAGGATTTTAATGTATTTCTGGATTTCGCGCATACGCCGGACGCGCTTGAGAACATACTCAAAACAGTGCATACTTTTTCAAAGGGGCACATAATAACCGTATTTGGATGCGGAGGCGACCGGGACAGGGCAAAACGGCCGATTATGGGCGAGGTTGCGGGAAGGTTTTCGGACATGCTGATCGTAACCTCAGATAATCCGAGAACCGAGGACCCCTTTGACATAATATCCTCTATTGAGGAGGGCGTAAAGCGATCGGGCTGCGCCTACAAAATCATCGAAAACAGGCGTGAAGCCATACGCTATGCGCTGGCAAAGGCCATGAAGGACGATTGCATAATCTTAGCTGGCAAAGGCCATGAAAACTATCAGGAGATAAATGGCGTGAAGCATCACTTTGATGAAAAGGAGATTGTAGCCGAGCTCCTTAACGAGCTTGGCTGACGTCATTACGGAGGACAATATGCAAAAGCTGATATTCGCCATACTATTGTCCGCAATTATATGTATGGTGGTGGGTAGGTTTTTGATCCCGATGCTTAGGAGACTGAAGTTCGGTCAGACCGAGCGTCAAGAGGGGCCAAAATCACACCTTAAAAAGACAGGTACGCCTACCATGGGTGGAATAATGATAATAGTTGCCATTGTTATAGGTACAATGGCGCTTTCCAGCGGTTCGCTGCATTATGCGCTTCCAGCGATGCTTGTAACGGTCGCCTATGCGCTTGTAGGTTTCCTTGACGACTTTATTAAGGTAAGGTTTAAGCGTTCGCTTGGGCTTAGAGCGTATCAAAAGATAATAGCTCAGTTCGGCATTGCGCTCGTTATAGCCATATACTGCCAAAGAGTCATTGGAACTGTAATAGAACTCCCGTTTTTCAACGCAGAGTTTGACTTAGGAGTATTTTACGTACCATTTGCCATGTTTTTGATAATAGCTACGGTAAATAGCGTAAACCTCATAGATGGAATTGACGGGCTTTCTTCCGGAGTAACCCTGATATACGCCTTTACGATGGCAATAATTTTCATATACCTTAGCGAAATCGGCGCGCAGTCAGGCCAGATAGAACAAACCGCTGGATATGACGGCCTGATCGTATTCGCAGGAACGGTTGCAGGCGGGTGCCTTGGATTTTTGAGGTATAATTCCCATCCGGCCCAGGTTTTTATGGGAGATACGGGTTCGCTGGCGTTGGGAGGGGCGGTGGCCATGATGGCGCTTTTCAGCAGGGCAGCGCTTCTGCTTCCAATAATGGGCGGATGTTACGTCGCCACCTCGGTTTCAGTAATACTGCAGGTAGGCTCGTATAAGCTGCGCAGAAAGCGCATCTTCAAGATGGCCCCGCTGCACCATCATTTTGAGCTTAAGGGATACAATGAAACCAAAATCGTAGCGGGCTACATGATAATAACAACGTTTTTATGCCTTATATGCCTTTTGGCATATGTATAAATTTGAGTTTATTCGCCGTCCGATGCTATCTGGACGACCGTGAAAATATGGCGCTTGGCACGGTATTGCGGATGCGCCAAGGGGTTTGAGGCAGGGCGGCGGCTCTATTGCCCCAAGCGCCTTGACACATCGGACGGCCCTTTTTATATATTAGAACTATTGTTTTTGCGCCAATAGCATATATTGATTGGATTCTACATATGACAGAGCCTGTGGCAGAGATGCGCCTGCGGGAATACGAGGCGTCATAGAGGAGGATGGGCGATATGAAAAAGCAAACGACCGCTCTAGTGGTAGGAATGGCAAGAAGCGGAATAGGAAGTGCAAAGCTGCTTGCCAAAAACGGTTATAAAGTAATAATTAACGACCTTAAAAGGGATATACCAGGTCTTCGTGATGCGTTAAGCGGCATAGAATATAAAAATGCGCTGGGAGCTCCGCCGGAAGCGCTTCTCCACGAAGTTGATCTAATGGTTATAAGCCCTGTAATACCCATGTACCGGCCTTTTGTAAAGCAGGCTATAGCCATGGGAATTGAGGTTATAGGGGAGATAGAGCTTGGCTACAGATACTGCTCGAGGGAAAGCAAATTCGTGTGCATCGGAGGCACAAACGGCAAGACGACTACTACGATGCTTACAGGTGAAATATTTAAAGCGGCCGACGCTGACACCTTTGTGTTGGGCAATATAGGAGTACCCATTACAGAGCATGCGATGGAAGCAAAACCGGGCGACGTTATTGTAGCCGAGACGGCCGCGCTGCAGCTTGAAAGCATAAAGGATTTCAGGGCCAATGCAGCAGGCCTTTTGAACATTACCGAGGACCATCTCAATCACTTTCAATCGATGGAGGCTTATATTGCCGCCAAAGCCCGTATGTTTGAAAATCAAGCTGCGGAGGACTATGCCGTATTGAATTTTGACGATCCAATCGTGGCGAAAATGGCGCGGGCAACCAAAGGGAAGGTAATATATTTTTCCCTTAAATGTGAGCTAAACGAGGGCATGTTCCTCCGCCAGGATCAGATGGTATGGAGATATGGCGGTACGGATACCGTTATACTCAATGTTGGCGATCTAAAGATACCTGGCGCTCATAATGTGGAAAACGCGATGTGCGCCGCTGCGCTGGCCATAAGCATGGGGGTTTCAGCGGACACCATACGGATTGCGCTCAGATCCTTTACAGGGGTCGAACACAGAATTGAGCCGGTGTGCGAGAAGAAGGGTGTTATGTATATCAACGATTCAAAAAGCACAAACCCCGACTCAACAATAAAGGCGGTAAAAGCAATGACAAGGCCTACGGTTCTGCTTTTGGGCGTAGGCGAATACGATAAGCATAGCAACTTTATACCCCTTTTTAACGAGTTTGGAGGCATTGTCAAGGCGGTTATCGCTTCGGGCAAGGCGGCGCCTGCCATCTTAGCGGCCGCTGAGGAGACGAAGTTTCGCAATATAAGCATATGCAACGGCACATTCAGCGAGATGGTGCATGAGGCGGCCAAAACCGCCATGGAAGGGGATGTGGTGCTGCTTTCGCCAGGCGCGGCAAGTTGGGGCGCATTCGATGATTATGAGGACAGGGGCAGGAAGTTTAAGGAAATAGTTAACGGTCTTTGATTGGAGGAATACCATGAAACAAATCAAGGCGGCCAGCCCAAAACCGGGAAGAATGGACTTCGTGCTGTTTACAGCCGTACTTGTATTGTGCGCGTTCGGGCTGATAATGGTTCTTTCCGCTAGCTATTATTATTCTTATCAGGAGCATGGCGACGGCCTTTATTACTTCGTAAAGCAGATTGTTTTCTTCGTTTTGGGGCTGGCAGCGATGCTAGTTCTTGCATATCTTGTTCCATATAAGACCTATAGGCTTCCGCCAGTTATTGCCAGCGCCCTTTTGATAACATTGGGAGCTATGATTTATGCATACTTCTTCGGCGTTGAGGTAAATGGCGCAAGAAGATGGATAAATCTTGGCTTTGCTACGGTTCAGCCATCCGAGCTTGCAAAGTTTGTGCTGGTTATCTTTATGGCTGCGTACCTTACATCGTATAGGGGCAAAATCAGGACATTTAAACATGGGGTTTTGTTTCCTACGCTTATGCTGGCGCCGTTTGCCATAGTGGTCATGCTGCAAAGCAATATGTCCATGTTGCTTATAATGATAATAGTTTTTGTAATCATGCTGTTCATAGGAGAGGTAAGGCCGGTACATATTGCATTTTTAGGCGCCGTAGCGCTTTTGGCCATACTACCGCTTGCCTTGGACGAGGATTCGTTCCGCTTAGCGCGAATAACCACGTTTTTAGATCCATGGAAGGATCCGTCGGGAAGCGGATACCAGTTAATTCAATCCTATTATGCCCTTGGCGCCGGCGGATTATTCGGCAGAGGGCTTAACCTTAGCCGCCAAAAGCTGCTATTCCTTACATATGGGGAAAGCGACTTTATATTTGCCATAATCGGCGAGGAGCTCGGATGGGTCGGCTGCGTGCTGCTGCTGGCGCTCTACGGCTTGGTGATTTACCGCGGATTCAAAATTGCTTTTAGCGTTAAGGACCGGTTTGCTTCACTGCTTGCCGGAGGAGTAACAAGCATAATAGCAATTCAAACGGCCGTACATGTTCTTGTTGCGACGGGACGCGCCCCCACCACCGGACAGACCCTGCCGTTTGTAAGCGCCGGCGGGACTTCACTGATCTTTTTTATGGCGGCAATGGGCATACTGCTCAATATCTCACGATATGTCGAAAAAAGACAGACGCATGCCAAGGCGCCTTCCACCCCATCGGAAACGCGCCTTAGGGCGGTAAAATAAAGCAATAAAGACAGGCGGCAGCCCCGACCGTACTCAGTTATATCGGCGAACTAAGAACATCCGCCGGATTCAAGGCATATTATGTAATTGTCAAAGAAGATGGGCGGGAGGAGAATGATGGGAAGATTCTTAGTCTCGGGAGGAAAGCGCCTTAGTGGGAAACTCCGCGTCTGTGGAGCCAAAAACGCCGCTTTGCCTATATTTGCCGCTAGTCTGCTTACGGATGAACATGTCAGGCTGCATGATTGCCCTGAGATATCCGATGCCGACAATATGCTTGAAATCCTAGCCACACTGGGATGCAAGGTTCAGAGGGACGGGAATACGGTAGATATAGACCCGTCGAGCGCTGAAAGCTATACGATGCCGCCCAGTATATCAAAGAGGCTAAGATCATCCATCTTTATGCTGGGTCCGGTTCTTGGCAGATTTAAGAGGGCTCATTTTACTTATCCTGGGGGGTGCGAGATAGGAAGCAGGCCAATAGACCTGCATCTTAGCGGCCTTGCGAAGCTCAACGTTTTGATAAAGGAAGAGCATGGCTGTATAGAATGCATTGGAGACGACATGCGCGGGTCAGAAGTACACCTGGACTACCCGAGCGTGGGCGCCACCGAAAATATAATGATGGCAGCTGTAGCCGCTAAGGGAGACAGTATAATATACAATGCTGCCAGAGAACCTGAAATAGTGGACCTGCAGGATTTTATGAATAAGCAGGGATTTCATATAAAGGGCGCGGGAACCTCAACCATATGCGTTAAGTCGGGTTGCAGCAAGAGGGAGGTAGAGCATCGCATAATTCCAGACAGGATCGTAGCAGGAACACTTCTATGCGCCGCCGCTATGACAAAAGGTGAAATTACGCTTACAAATGCCGAGCCATCGCACATGATATCCGTACTTTCCAAGCTGAGGGAGGCAGGGTGCGAAATATATACAGACATGGATATGATCAACCTGAAATCATGCGGAAGGCCTGGTGAGATCTCAATAATTGAAACACTTCCGTACCCGGGGTTTCCAACCGATATGCAGTCGCAAATGTTTGCGCTTTGCTGCGTATCAAGCGGAACCAGTATAATTGTTGAAAATGTGTTTGAAAACAGGTTTAAATGCGCCCCCGAACTATCGCGCATGGGGGCTAAGATTACGATGAAGGATAGAACCGCGGTAGTTCGCGGCGTAGAAAAGCTTACTGGCGCGGTAGTTAACGCAAAGGACCTGAGAGGGGGAGCGGCGCTGGTGCTGGCAGCGCTTGCGGCGGAGGGAGACAGCGTTATATATGGTTCCGAATATATAGATAGGGGCTATGAGCGCCTTGACCGGATGATGTCGCAGCTGGGAGCGGATATACGCATAGACGAAGGGAACGAATAAAAGAACAGTTGCTTGAGGAGTACGCAAGATGAATAGACCCGCAGATGAGGGGAAAAAGAGAAGAGCCCGGGATGGCAGGGACATAATCCCGTTTGGCAAGGCCGCAGCCACTCCTGAATATGACAGGCGCAGACGCCCTGATGAAAGTTCGGCTTTTAAAGCCGCGCCAAGACAGGCGGAAAGATACCAAAGGGGGCAAGCGCTTGGGCGAACTGGACAAGCAGGCAACGCCGTAGATTCTTCATCAAAAAAATCTGCGATGGGCAGCAAAACTCCCAGCAAGGGAAACAAACGCGGCAGAAGGCAAAGGCGCAGCAGCCGGCTTGCGGTTGGGCTTGCGGCATTCTCCATCGTAATCGCTTCTGTGTTTGCCGTAGCTTATTTTGGGCTTAGAATTGATAATATTGAAATAAACGGGGTTTCGGGCGATTCAAAGGAACGCCTGCTTAATTTGGCTGGAATAAAGCAGGGAGACCATATGCTTGCCGCGAATATGAATAGGATCAGGCGCTCTATTGATGACGATCCATACTTCACGGTTGAGACGGTGGAAAGGATTATGCCCGATACAGTTCGCATATCAGTAAAGGAGCACGAAGCCATAGCAGCCTTAATAGGCGTTCAGGAGTCAATACTCATCGACGAAGAGGGAAATGTGCTTAAAATAAGCGACAGGTCAAGCACTGAGGGGCTTTTGAAGATATATGGAGTATCGTCGATGGGCTTTGGCTTAGGTACGAGCATATGCAATAGAAACGATTTCCATACTTCGACGCTAATGGAGGTATTGCGTAATCTTAGTGAACGACACTTACTTGATAAAGTCGTAAGCGTTGATGTGTCAAACCCACTGAGCGTATACTTGGTCACTTCAGCGGGAGTTAAGGTTCAGCTTGGACAGCCTGAAAAGCTTGACGTTAAGCTGGACAAGCTGCTGCGGGTTCTCCCAAAGCTTGAGGGCATGGGGGTTGACAGCGGCACGCTTTTGATAACCGCACAGGGGAATCCGGTTTATTCCCCTGTGAAGGCCGCTGAGCCAACGCCAACTGATGCTGTTGAGAGTCCGCTGCCCACAGATGATGTAAACGATCCGGACGCCACGCCAAATCCTGATGCTCCATCTTCGCCCGCGCCAGAGCCTACATATGAACCGGAAGACCTTGGTACGCCGCAGGCCGTCCCAAGCAATTCGCCGGATATGACAGTGCCGTAATCAAACGAGGCGGTTGAGAGCAGGATAAATTGACGAACCGTGAAAAATATATGAACAATTACGCTTATAAGCATGTACCTATTGCACAGATTTTAAGCGTATGATATAGTTGATGGAAAGGAAGCTTGTGACTGCAAAAAAAGTCATATTGGCAGGGGACTAAATGAGTAAACATACCGCCATACTTGATATCGGAAGCTCTAAGGTACTGTGTATAATATGCAGTCCGGATGAAAAAGGCGAGATTATTGTGCACGGCGCCGGCGTGTGCGGCTACAGGGGATACCGGCACGGCGAGTTTTTGGATGAGCGGAAACTGAAGAACACGATTATTGAAGCTATAGAAAAAGCCGAGGATGACGCGAGGCGGCATGTAAAGGACATTGCCGTTGGAGTAAGCGCACCGTTTTCAAAACTGGTCCTTAGAAAGGGCGAAGCAAGGGTGGAGAGCCGGAAAGGGTTGATAACCCAGAGGGATATCGACGCTATGATAGACTCCTCGTTTGATTATGGCTCTGTGGAAGGCTATGCGCTAATGCACAGCACGCCCGTTGAATTTGAGCTTGAGGGCATACCGTGTTTGGACATGCCCCTTGGCATGCCGGCCGAATATGTAAGAGGGCTTGTCTCTCACGTTTATGTCAGCGTCGCATATAAGCGTTTGGTAGCGGATGCGCTGTCAAAGTTAGGGCTTGTAGCGGAAACATATATAAGCGTGCCCATGGCCGAAGGGCTGTTTATGATTCCGGATCAATACAGCCAGACGGGCGCGCTGCTGGTTGACGTCGGATATACTCATACCGATGTAATAGATATAAGAAATTCTGTGCTGGTAGGCGTAAAAACTCTAGAGGTGGGCGGTATGCATTTTACAAACGACCTTGCATACGGCTTTGATATACCGATGTCGGCGGCGGAAGGCCTAAAGCGCAGGTATGTTTATTCTCTCGATTATAAGGACAGTATAGAGAGCATAAGGATACCGGAAAGGGGCGTGTTCAGAGCTGAGTATTCGGCCATACAGGACATAATTGAGGCAAGGACCGATGAACTTATAGAGCTAATTGCGGAGGCTGCTGATGAGTTGGGAGCGCCGCTTGACGCAAGCCGGCTGACGTATCTTACCGGTGGAGGAATTGCGTTGATGCGCGGAAGCTGCGAATATCTGGAGCAGCACCTTAATACTCCCGTTAGTGTAAACATGCCATGGATGCCGCGGTTGAGTTCGCCTAATTACGCAAGCGCATTTTCGGTAATGAATTTTGTCATGAGTGAACGCGATATTGATGTGCCGCAGGGGAAGAATGCGGAGAATCGCGGATTTTTTAATAAATTGAAGGGCATATTTAAAGAATAGTCAAAGGAGGTTCTACTATGGCGCTGGGTTTGGAATTGGATATGGATGGAGGCCAGTTTGCACAACTAAAGGTTGTTGGAATAGGCGGCGCGGGCAATAACGCCGTAAACCGAATGATACAGTATGGTCTTGCCGGAGTTGAGTTTATAGCGCTGAACACGGACAAGCAGGCGCTGTATCTTTCGCGCGCAAACCAAAAAATACAGATCGGTGAAAAGCTTACAAAGGGTCTTGGCGCCGGAGCTGATCCAGAGATAGGGCGCAAGGCCGCGGAGGAAAGCGTTGATCAGATTGCGGCGGCGCTTGAAGGGGCTGATCTTGTGTTTATTACCGCTGGAATGGGCGGCGGCACCGGAACAGGAGCCGCTCCAGTAGTTGCAGAGTGCGCGAAGAGCATGGGTATATTGACCATCGGCGTAGTTACAAAGCCGTTTGGCTTTGAGGGCAAGGTCCGCATGAGGAACGCGTTGATCGGCATAAAGAATTTAAAGGAGTCCGTGGACACCCTGATCACGATACCCAACGACAGGCTGATTGACACCGTTGGAAGCTCGCGGCTTACTGAAGCATTCAGCGTAGCTGACGATGTCTTGAGGCAGGGCGTACAGGGAATAAGCGACTTGATCGCAATACCCGCCTTAATTAACCTTGACTTTGCGGACGTACGAACGATTATGAAGGAAAAGGGCATGGCCCATATGGGAATTGGAACGGCGTCGGGTGACAAGAGAGCTGAGGAGGCTGCGCGCCAGGCGGTGGATAGCCCGCTTCTTGAGACGACTATTAGGGGAGCAAGAGGCGTAATAGTGAATATAACTGGAAGCAACGACATGAGCCTTATTGAAACCAGCCGGGCGGCCGAACTTGTAAGGGAAACGGCTGATCCAGAGGCAAATATAATCGTTGGAGCCGGAATCGACGATGAGATGGGCGACAGCATACGAATTACAGTAATAGCCACGGGCTTTGAGGGCGTAGACGATGAAACCCTTGAGGACGAGAACGAGCGCACCAAAAGGGGTACGTCCGTTAACCAGCCCGCTTCAGGAGGGCAGCAAGCGCCTCAGGGGCAGCAAAAGACAGGCAAGGCCCTGCAAGATCCCTATATATCCCCGTCAAGGGGCCAGCACGAACAGCGCAGGCGTGAGACGCAGCAGCAGGCTCCATATAATCAGTCGCATGAACCTAGCCGCAATTATCAGCCGTCCCCGTCAACGGAGGATGAGACAGAACCGTACTTCCGCAGACAGGACCTTCCCAGGGATGGGAGAAACCCAAATGACAGATCCAATCTGGACATGCCAAGCTTCCTAAGACGCAAAAAGGATTAAGACAATAAAGCTAACGCCATCCTGGTGTGGATGGCGTTAGCTTTATAATTACCGTCATACTGATAGACCAAAATAAAACGGATCGGCAATGCGGTTACCATCCCATATCGAAGCCGCCATTGTGTACATTGCCTTTGCATGAATCCGGTCGTGCCATATAAACCGGCGCAGCACCTTTCTGAGGGTCCATTGTTCTTCGTAACTGCCATCAAAAAGTTTGTTATCTAGGAACCTAGGCGTTTGCTCTATATTCTTCATGGCATTTAACCGGTTTTCAAAAATATTGGGCGTATTTGAAAGCATAACCCCTATTTCCCGCGTATAATAGCTGGAAACATTGTTCGTATGGACATACATTTCTTCAGCAGTTCGGGGGACGTCTCCATAAAATGTTCTTCTTTGTTTCTTATTGGTCCTCTGGCTATCGGGTATTGAGTTGTACAAAAGGTCAAAATCAGCAGCGGATTTAAGTACAAGCGACTTAAGCGTTTCGTACTCGTGAATGCCAAGCGGCGGCCTTTCCGTATCAAAAAGTATGTCTGAATCAGCGTCGCATATCTGCAGGTCGCTCCTCTTTTCCTGTACAATGTTAATTTCATACTTTCCGCTTGTTAAAAGCTGAGTTCCCGAGAGCCACATTACATATCTGACGATTTCCAGAGGAAACTTGTCAAGCGCCTCGCCTATTGTTGCGCCGCGCACATATGCGCCGATAAAGTTTGCAGACTGAATAAGGTATCCAAGGTCATTGCATTCTACTACCGCATCGATGGTAATCGGCATTTCGTCTCCTCCTATAGAAACAACACAGCGCCCCTCGGGGTTAAGCGCCGGGCCCATTGCCGTCCCGATATTTTAATATGCCGGCGGATACGAATAAGGATAATGCATGTAAACGGGCTTAGGCGCTCTTGGTAAAGATAAATTTATTCTGAAAATAGTAGTTTACAAAGAACATCGGAGTGTCGACCAAAATCTTGGACAGCAGGTATCCAACTCCCACGCCAACCAGTATATCTATTCCAAACGCGCTTACAAGCATAACGCAGCCCGCCAACAGCGCAAACTTCCAAAGGCTGCCAGGGCTGTTCTTTTTAAATACAAAGTAGCGGTTTATCGAATAGTTTAGGGCCGAGCTGATTATACGGGCGCAGACCAGCCAAATGGCGGCGGGCTGGATTATATTGGCGGGTATAAAGGGAACTACAGGAAACGCGAGGCATAGCGCATAATATACCGCATAATCCACTACAGCCGAAGTAAGCGACGACGCCGAGAACCTAATAAGCCTTTTAAATATGCAGAAAGCATCCTTAAAGGAATTAAAGCTTGAGCCCTTATTTCCGTCGATATATACGGTGTTTATCGGAACCTCAACTACATGCACCGGCCATGATTTAAGATTAAGGAGCATGTCCATTTCGTATTCATATCTTTCGCCCTCCAGGGATATGAGAATGTCAAAAAGCGAGGAGTGCATGCCCCTTAAACCGGTTTGGGTATCCGATACGTGTATTCCCGAAACCATATAGAACGCTATTTTGGTTATCCAGTTTCCGATTTTGGAGCGCAGCGGAACATGCTTGGCTGCAAAACGCCTTACTCCCAGAACAAAGGCCTGAGGGTCTGCCTTTAATGCGTCCATTACCTTCAATATGTCAGCTGGGAGGTGCTGGCCATCGGCGTCGGCCGTTACTACGCCCCCGACATTCCCCATCTCCTTTAGACGCTTAAGGCCGGTTTTAAGCGCTGAGCCTTTGCCGCGATTATCAGGGTAAGAGACCACCTCTACATCAAGCGACCTTACGGAGCTGAATATTTGCGAGTAGTCCTTACCGCTTCCATCGTCTACCACAAGCACCTTTAATGATGCCGCCTGCAATTCTTCTATTAACAAAATAAGTCTGTTGTCTGGCTTATAGGCCGGTATTAAAACGTAGTATTCCATATATCCTCTCGTTTTCGAGCATATTAGCTTACCATTTGCAGCCGTACGGCTTATATGTGGTATTGCCGGTCGAGTAATTTATATCTATCAGAATAACATAATTCTGGCGTTGCGCAAATCGCGGGCGTCCGTTTAACGCTGATAGGGCGTTGCCGGTTATAATAAAAACGCTCTTTCC
>CAYSKA010000004.1:0-21315 GCA_964431505.1 uncultured Oscillospiraceae bacterium | reverse complement strand
TACTCCATACGCCCTGCGCACCTTCTGCTTTTCGCGAAGCTGCGTTCCATATTCCGAAGGCTTCCTCGTGCGTGCCTGGCCGTGCTGCCCCGGAGGGGTATGCCGCTTTGTCACCGCGCACTTGGCGCTGAAACAGCGGTCGCCCTTTAAAAACAGCTTGGTGCCCTCTCTGCGGCACTGCCTGCAAACGGAATCAATATATCTAGCCATAGTTCGTTTGCCTCCTTAAACTCTTCTGCGCTTTGGCGGACGGCACCCGTTGTGCGGGATGGGCGTCACGTCCTTGATCATGTTGACGTCAAGACCCGCCGCCTGCAGGGCGCGTATAGCCGCCTCGCGGCCAGAGCCTGGGCCCTTCACATATACCTCTACTGTCTTGAGGCCATGCTCCATCGCAGCCTTGGCAGCGGTTTCCGCAGCCATCTGCGCAGCAAAAGGCGTGCTCTTCCTCGATCCGCGGAACCCCAGGCCGCCTGCCGACGACCATGCTATTGCGTTGCCCTGAAGGTCTGTGATGGTTACCATCGTATTGTTAAAGGAGGAGCGGATGTGCGCTGCGCCACGCTCAATGTTTTTGCGCTCGCGGCGTTTGCGCGTAGCAGTCCTTTTGACCTTTGGTTTTGCCATTTATCGTTACCTCCCCTTATTTCTTCCTGCCGCCGACCGTGCGCTTTGGTCCCTTGCGGGTGCGCGCGTTCTGCTTTGTACTCTGTCCTCTTACGGGCAGCCCCTTACGGTGACGTACGCCGCGATAGCAGCCTATCTCAATCAGGCGCTTGATATTCATCGAGGTTTCACGCCTGAGATCTCCCTCTACCTTTACGTTATGGTCAATGTACTCTCTGAGTTTATTGACATCTGCTTCAGACATATCCCTGACGCGAATGTCGGGATCGACGCCGGTTGCAGCCAGTATTTCAGAAGCGGTCGTCCTGCCTCCGCCGTAAATATAGGTAAGGCCGATTTCGATTCGCTTTTCCCTGGGCAAGTCTACACCGGAAATACGAGCCATAGAACTAATGCACCTCCATAGTTATTTGTTTATATATACTTTCCGCCGGTTGCGCGCATTTTTCACGCGCCAGCCGCTCCGGCAGTTGGTTTTTAACTTAACGCTTGATTATATCACAGTTCACGCTTTGTTCAAACTGTTTTTTTGTGTTTTTCTGTATGCCGGACTTTTATTCCGGCCATTACTGTCCGCGCGCCATACCGCACAAGCACAGAGGAGCGGGATCGCCTCATCCACAGGCGACCCTGCGGACGCCGCGGCGCAGAATGCGCCTTACCCCAAAGACAGAGGGGGCGGTTTCGCCCGGGACGCTCCTCTGAGCCGGCTCCTCTGTGCTTTACAGCATGTCCCAAGCTATTAGCTAAATGCCTTTTGCCGTGGGAGCCATGGCTCCGCCCACACATGCCAGGGTGGTCATCCCTGCTTCTGCTTATGCTTCGGATTTTCGCAGATTACCATTATACGGCCCTTGCGCCTTATAATCTTGCATTTTTCGCAGATCGGCTTAACCGAAGGCCTGATTTTCATAGTTCATATCCTCCTTAGAATATCGTATGCCGGGAATCCCGCTAATTCTTTGCGCGCCACGTTATGCGCCCGCGTGTGAGATCATAGGGGGACAGCTCCACTGTAACCTTATCGCCCGGCAGTATTCGTATATAGTTCATCCTGAGCTTTCCTGAGATGTGCGCCAGTATCTTGTGTCCGTTTGGCAGCTCCACCTCAAACATAGCGTTTGGGAAGGAATCAGTTACGATGCCTTCGATTTCGATTACGTCGTCCTTAGACATTCTGTTCTCCTTCTTCGCACTCCTTAGCGTTAAATCCCAGGCCGAGCAGGCAGTTGCGTATTTCCGCGTCAAATACCTGCTTGCCGTCGAGCAGCTTTATTTTTATGTTTTCAGCGCACTCACCGTGTATCTGCACGTGCTTGCGCTTCTTCTTCTTGGGCCTTGCCAGCTTTCTCAGCGTTCCGTCAACCAAGAGGATGTAATTCTCATCCACTTCCTCTACTATCAAGAAGCTGCGTCCCGCGTCCCTTCCGGCCTTTGAAGTAGCTACATATCCCACCAAGTTATGATAGTCGTCGTCCATATGCCCTCCTAGGCAGATGTCAATATAATCGGATCCGAATCCGTTATGGCTATCGTGTTTTCGTAGTGAGCGCTTGGCCTGTTGTCCGAGGTTTCAACGGTCCAGCCATCGTTTCTCATCACAACCGCGTCGCCGCCCAGGTTGATCATGGGCTCTATCGCAAGCGTCATGCCCTTTCTCAGGCGCACCTTGCGCTCCCTTTCACCCGTAAGCCTCAATATCGGGCGGGTGAAATTGGGAACTTCAGGAGCCTCATGCATGCTTCGGCCTATTCCATGACCCACCAACTCCCTTACAATGCCGTATCCGGCCTCACGCGCGCATTTTTCAATAGCGCGTGAAATGTCCGATAGATGATAGCCATCTCTTGCGAATTTTATACCTTCATAGAAACATTTTTCCGTTATTTCAACCAGTTTTTTTGTTTCCGGCGAAACTTCGCCGATACAATACGTCCTGGCCGCGTCGCCGTGCCAGCCGTTGAGGTGCACGCCGACGTCAACGCTTAATATGTCTCCATCCTTAAGCCTGTAAGCTCCAGGGATTCCATGTACAACCTGCGAGTTTACCGACGCGCAGATTGACGCGGGAAACCCCCTGTACCCCAAAAACGACGGCTCTGCGCCATGGCTCTTGATAAACTCAAACGCGGCGCTATCCAGCTCCTTTGTCGTTATGCCCGGGCGCACCAGCGTGCCAAGCAGCCCAAGGGTTTGATACGTCAGCCTGCCCGCTTCGCGCATAAGCGACACCTGGGCGTCGGTTTTGATAATTATATGGCCTTCGCTCATATTTTCCTCCCAAGGGCGGCAAGTACCGCCTTAAAGACCTCATCAACCGAGCCGTTGCCGTCGATCCTGAGAAGCTTTCCCTGGTTCTCGTAAAAGTCCATGAGCGGCCTGGTAGCCGCGTCATATACCTCTATGCGGTGCCTTACCGTGGCTTCGTTATCGTCGCTTCTTATGGTCAGTTCACCGCCGCATTTCACACAGACAGAGCCTTTAAGGAATGAAACATGGTAGTTTTCGCCGCACTCGCCGCATACGCGCCTGCCGCATATCCGGTCCACTATGCGCTCCTTGTCAACCTCTATCAGTACAGCGGCGTCGACTCCTCCTATCGACTCCAGCGCTTCGGCCTGAGCCATGTTTCGCGGGTATCCGTCAAGCAGGAAGCCGCTTTGGCAGTCCGCCTCCTTTAGCCTGTCGCTGAGCAGCCCGTTGATAAGCTCATCCGGTACAAGCTCCCCGCGGTCGGTATACGACTTCATCTTTGCGTCCAGCTCCGGATCCTTTGCGTGCAGTTCGCGGAGCATAGCACCGGTGGATATGTGAGGGGTGTTATAGACCTCACATATCCTCTCGGCCTGGGTGCCCTTGCCAGAGCCCGGAGGCCCTAAAAGCACAAGTCTCATTGCTGCATGCCTCTTTCCATCAACCGAGGAAACCCTTGTAGTGGCGCATTAGCATCAGCGATTCGAGCTGGTTCGAAGATTCGAGCGCTACGCTTATCATGATAAGCAAACTTGTCGGTCCAAACGCCTGGAACATTGTATCCAGTTCGAAGAAGCCAAGCACCACCGTGGGAATTATGGCAACCGCCATAAGGAACAGCGCTCCAAACATGGTAAGGCGTCCGGATATTCTCTTGAGGTAATCGCCGGTGTCCTTGCCTGGGCGGCGGCCTGGTATGGCTCCGCCGTTTTGCTGGAGGTTCCTTGAGATTTCCACGGGATTAAATGATATTGTTGAATAAAAATATGCGAATCCAACAATCATTAATGCATAGATGATGTAATATCCCACGGTTCCGCTGCTGAACCAGTTGTCCCAGAAGGTGGAGAACCATCCTTCGCCGGCCAGCTCTATTATCATCGTCGGCACGTTAAGCACCGTCATGGCAAAGATCAGTGGCATAACGCCGTTGGCGTTGGCCTTTATGGGAAGATATGTGGTCTGTCCGCCATATTGCCTGCGGCCAACCACGCGCTTTGCGTAGGTGATCGGAATGCGTCGCTCGGCCTTGTCTACGAGCGTTACGCCCGCGGTGAGCAGCGCCACGAACACCAGTATCAGCGGTATGGTCCACCACTGGTAGGCGCCAAGCACGAATACGTTCCTGATAAGCGATACCGCCATTGGCCCAACCTGGGATACGATTGAAGCGAAGATGAGCAGGGAAATACCGTTTCCGATTCCCTTTTCGGTGATGCGCTCGCCCATCCACATCAAAAGCGCGGTGCCCGCGGTACAGGTTATGCCGATTGTGAGGTAGGTAAAGAAGCTTGGATTATATACGGCGCTCTCGCCCATCGCCAGAACAATGCCAACGCTTTGTACCAGCGCAAGGCCCACGCCTACGTATCTTGTTATCTTTTCTATCTTCTGACGTCCGTCCTCTTCCTTTGAAAGGCGCTCAAGGGCCGGAATGGCGACGGTCAGCAGGTTGATTATAATTGAACCGGTTATATAGGGCGAAATACCCATCGCAAACAGCGAATATCTTGAAAACGCGCCGCCCGTGAACAGGTTCATGAAGCCTCCGACGGCTACGTATTCCTCAAGCGTCGCAGCTATAGCGGTAGCGTTGACGCCCGGCACCGGTATGTACGAACCAAGCCTGTACAACAGGATGAGAAGCAGCGTGTACAATATTTTTGTACGTATGTCCTTCACCTTCCAGGCGTTTACGAGCGTCTTAAACATCAGACCACCTCGGCAGTTCCGCCCGCGGCCTCTATGGCCTTTTGAGCTGTCTGTGTAAACTTGGCGGCCTTTACGTTAAGGCGCTTTGTAAGCTCGCCGCGGCCCAATATCTTCAATCCGTCCTTTTCTATTTTGCTGATGATCCTCATCTCCTTGAGAAGCTCGGCCGTAACGGTCGTGCCGTCGTCAAGCCTGTTGAGGTCAGCAATGTTGATAACCGTGTATTCCTTTGCGAAGATGTTGGTAAATCCGCGTTTTGGCAGCCGGCGCGCAAGGGGCATCTGGCCGCCTTCAAAGCCGTTTTTCTTGCTGCCGCTCCTGGCCTTCTGGCCCTTGTGGCCTTTAGCCGAGGTTTTGCCCAGCCCCGAGCCGGTGCCGCGGCCGACACGCTTTTCGGAGAAGGTGGACCCTTCGGCGGGCCTCAACTCATGTAATTTCATGTTGCACCTCCATTTATATCTCTTCGACCTTTACAAGGTGCTTTACCTTGAAGATCATGCCGCGGATGCAGGGATTGTCGGGCTTTATCACGGTTGAATTAAGCTTTCTAAGCCCAAGGGCCTTTACCGTCGCCTGCTGATCCTTGAGGCAGCCTATGGTGCTCCTGACGAGCGTCACTTTTAAGTTTGCCATATTCTTGCTCCTCCTGTCAATCGAGTATCTCTGCGACGGTCTTTCCCCTTAGGCGCGCTATCTGCTCGGCTGTGCGAAGCTGAAGCAGGCCGTCCAAAGTCGCCTTAACGCAGTTGGCTGGGTTGTTTGATCCGTAGCTCTTGGTGCGGATGTCCTTTACTCCGGCCATCTCAAGCACGGCGCGGGCGGGTCCGCCTGCGATTACGCCCGTACCCTCGGGAGCCGGCAGCATCCTTACATGCCCCTTGCTGAACTTGCCCTCCACTGAGTGCGGAATGGTTGTTCCAACTATCGGAACGTTTATTATGTGGCGCTTGGCGTCCTCTATAGCCTTGCGCACCGCTTCGGGGACTTCAACAGCCTTGCCCATGCCTACTCCGACGCGGCCCTTTTCATCGCCTACAACGACCAGCGCTGAAAAGCGCATGTTGCGGCCGCCCTTTACCGTTTTGGCGACGCGGTTGATGCTGACGACCCTTTCCTTAAATTCCTGTACGGGTTGCTCAAAACGCTTTTGCATCATTAACCTCCTTAGAAATCCAGCCCGGCTTTTCGGGCTCCGCCCGCCACCTCGGCGACGCGGCCGGTGTACAGATAGCCTCCGCGGTCAAACACGACCTTGGTTACTCCCTTTGCCTTTGCGCGCTCGGCTACCAGTTGGCCCACCATGCCGGCGGCTTCCTTCTTGTTCTTTCCGGCAAGCTTGGCCCGAAGCTCCGTGTCCATCGTGGACGCGGCGCAGATCGTGTAGCCGGTCTCGTCGTTAATCACCTGCGCGTATATATGCTTAAGGCTGCGGTACACGTTAAGCCTGGGCCGCTCCGGCGTACCCGCTATATACCTGCGGGTGCGGTAGTGGCGGGCCTTGCGCACTGCGTTCTTATCAATTTTCGATATCATTGTCTTACTCCTCTCTTGGCATTACTTACCGGTCTTGCCTTCCTTGCGGCGTATGACTTCATAGTCGTACTTGATGCCCTTGCCCTTATACGGCTCAGGCTCCCTTACCGCGCGGATGTCGGCTG
Source organism: uncultured Oscillospiraceae bacterium (assembly GCA_964431505.1). Taxonomy (GTDB): domain Bacteria; phylum Bacillota; class Clostridia; order Christensenellales; family CAG-138; genus UMGS946. The sequence goes on along the minus strand of CAYSKA010000004.1, from coordinate 14,845 downwards.
CAATCTGGCCGACCCTCTGCTTGCTTATGCCCTTTACAGAAATCCTGTTGGGGGCGGGAACCTCAAATTCGATGCCTTCGGGTTCCATGAATTCGACCGGATGGGAGTAGCCCATGTTCAGAACGAGCTTGCTGCCCTGTTTCTGAGCCCTGTAACCGGCGCCGTTTATCTCCAGGTTTTTCTGAAAGCCGTTTGTAACGCCGATAACCATGTTGTTTATGAGGGAGCGGGAAAGACCGTGCAGAGACCTGTTCTCCTTGAGATCATTGGGACGCCTTACCGTCAGCACGCCCGCGTCCACCAAAACCTCCATCGACGGAGCGAGTTTCTCGCAAAGCTGCCCCTTGGGGCCCTTCACGGTCACGGTGTTATCGTCAGCGACCGTGATTGTCACTCCGGCTGGAATAGTTATCGGAAGTTTTCCGATTCGTGACATGTGTTACACCTCCACATTTTGTTTTTATATCTATCCATCGTCAGCCTCATCGGCCCTTTCGGGCCTCGGCCGGCAATGCATCGACGCTTTTATATGGGCGCAATGTACGTATCCGCCCTTTCAGCCCTCCCAGTCGGGTATTACCCGCTTGCCAGGGCTGCATTTTTATAAATTAATTACCAGATATAGGCCATGACTTCGCCGCCTACGCCCAGCTTCCTGGCCTCGCGGTCGGTCATGATTCCGCGCGACGTTGAGATAACGGCTATTCCCAGTCCGTTGAGGACCTTGGGCAGCTTATCCTTGCGGGCGTATATGCGCAGGCCGGGGCGGCTTATCCTCTTAAGGCCGGTGATAACCTTTTCGCGGTTCGGTCCGTACTTGAGAGTGATGTGAATCATCTTGGCCACTCCGTCTTCCTTCATCTCAAAGGCCTTTATATAGCCCTCGTCCAGCAGTATCTGGGCGATGGATTTCTTTATGTTCGAACACGGAACATCCACCGTCTCATGCCTTGCGATGAGCGCGTTGCGGATTCTTGTCAGCATATCGGCTATGGTATCGGTAACGAGCATTGTTGTTCCTCCTTTCAGTCCGCACGCTTACCAGCTTGCCTTGCGCACGCCGGGTATCTCGCCCTTATACGCAAGCTCGCGGAAGCAGATGCGGCAGATGCCGTACTTGCGCAGCACAGAATGCGGGCGACCGCAGATGCGGCAGCGGGTATATGCGCGCGTGCTGTACTTCGGAGTACGCTGCTGCTTGAGTTTCATGCTGGTTTTTGCCACTTTAAACTTCCTCCTTATTAACCCTGTATGAACGGCATACCCAGAAGACTGAGCAGTTCCTTGGACTCTTCGTCGGACTTGGCGCTGGTTACGAACACGATGTCCATTCCACGCGTCTTGTCAACGTCGTCATAATTGATCTCAGGGAATATAAGCTGCTCACGCACGCCCATAGCGTAGTTGCCCCTGCCGTCAAAGCTCCTGTCCGATACGCCGCGGAAGTCGCGCACGCGCGGAAGCACGATATTCATCAGCTTATCCGCAAAATAGTACATACGGTCGCCGCGAAGGGTAACCTTGGCGCCTACGTTCATGCCCTGACGCACTTTGAAGTTTGCAACCGATTTTTTTGCCCTCGTTACTATCGGCCTTTGCCCTGCTATTATGGCAAGCTCCTCAATAGCGGCCTCGAGTCCCTTGGGATTGTCCTTTTCAGAGCCAAGGCCCATGTTAAGCACTATCTTTTCAAGCTTTGGAATCTCCATTACGTTCTTATAGCCGAACTTCTCCTTAAGCTGGGGCGCGATCTCATCACGGTATTTCAACCTGAGGCGAGCGGATCCGCTGAAGGGCTTGGCTTCCTGCTGGACCTTTTTTTTCTTTGGCTGAGCCTGAGAAGCTTCTTGTTTTTTAGCCACTGTTATAACCTCCTTCTACCTCAGTCGATCTTCTTTCCGCACTTTTTGCATACGCGGAACTTTTTAACTGCGCCCTTGCCGTCCGTTTCAAAGCCATAGCTCACCCGGGTCGGCTTATTGCATCTTGAGCATACAAGCATTACGTTTGACGCATGTATGGGGGCTTCCTTTGAGATGCGCCCGCCTGGTTCGCCCTGCTTGCGCGGCTTGGTATGGCGCATTACAACGTTTACGTTCTGAACGACAACGCGGTTTTCCTTGGGCATTGCGGAAAGGATCTTGCCCTTTTTGCCCTCATCCTTGCCCGTTATTACGATTACGGTATCGTCCTTCTTGATCTTGAGCTTATTCATGTTTCGCCCTCCTTACAGCACTTCGGGAGCAAGGGACACTATCTTCATATAGTCCTTCTCGCGAAGTTCCCTTGCCACTGGCCCGAATATACGGGTGCCGCGCGGCTGTTTCTGGTCGTTTATGATTACGGCGGCGTTATCGTCAAAGCGGATGTGGCTGCCGTCTGGCCTGTGTATGCCGGAAACGGTGCGCACTATAACGGCCTTTACAACGTCCTTTTTCTTTACAGCGCCGCCTGGCGAGGCCGTTTTAACCGACGCTATAATTACGTCTCCTACGTTTGCGCTCTTGCGGACCGAACCGCCGAGCACCCGGATGCACATTATTTCCTTAGCGCCGCTGTTATCCGCAACTTTCAATCTTGTTTGAGGCTGAATCATTTTTTTGTTCCTCCTTTGCGGCTTACTTGGCCTTCTCTATTACTTCGACCAGGCGCCAGCGCTTGTCTTTTGACAGCGGGCGGGTCTCCATGATCCTGACGGTGTCGCCGATTCCGCACTGGTTCTGCTCGTCATGCGCCTTGAACTTGTGGGTGCGGTTTACCATCTTTCCATAGAGCGGGTGGCGGACCTTGGTCTTTATGGCTACGACGATGGTCTTATCCATCTTATCGCTTACTACAACGCCCGTGCGGGTCTTGCGAAAGCCTCTTTGTTCCAGTTCCATCGGTTTTCCTCCTTTTCGCCTATCACTCGTTAGCGGCCCTTAGTTCGCGCTCACACAGGAGCGTCTTAACGCGGGCAATGTCCTTTTTGCATTCGCCGATCCGCTTTGGGTTTTTTAGCTGACCGGTCGCTAGCTGGAAACGAAGGTTAAACAGCTCTTCCTTAAGCCCCTTTTCCTTCTCGATAAGCGCTTGGGTAGTCATCTCTCTCAACTCTTTAGCCTTCATCGCTTTCACCACCTGCTTCTACAGTTTCCTTCTTCATGACCTTGCACTTGAGCGGCAGCTTGTGCATGGCAAGCCTCAGCGCCTCGCGCGCGGTGGCTTCGTCCACGCCCGCGATTTCAAACATGACCCTGCCTGGCTTTACTACGGCCACCCAGTACTCGGGCGAACCCTTTCCGCTTCCCATTCGTGTTTCCGCCGGCTTTTCCGTAACGGGCTTATCTGGGAATATCTTTATCCAAACCTTGCCGCCGCGCTTTATATAACGCGTCATGGCGATACGCGCCGCCTCGATCTGGTTGCTAGTAACCCATGCGGGCTCTTCCGCAACAAGGCCGTATTCGCCGTAGGCAATGAAGTTGCCGCGATGCGCGGTACCCTTCATGCGGCCGCGGTGTACCCTCCTGCGCTTCACTCTCTTGGGCATCAACATGATTATCTGCCTCCTTCTGAACGGCGAGAGAGCACCTCGCCCTTGTATATCCAAACCTTAACGCCTATGCGGCCATAGGTTGTGGCTGCCTCGGCAAATCCGTATTCAATGTCGGCGCGCATAGTCTGCAGCGGGATGGAACCGTCGCGGTACTTGTCGTCGCGGGCTATTTCAGCTCCGCCCAGACGTCCCGAGCACTTGATCTTTATGCCCTTGGCTCCGGCCTTCATGGCCCTGGCCATCGACTGCTTCATCGCGCGGCGGTAGGAGATGCGCTTTTCAAGCTGGGCTGCTACGTTCTCGGCAACGAGCTGCGCGCTCGCGTCGGGATTCCTGACCTCCATTATGTTTACGCCTACCGGCCGGTTTGCTATCTTTGTTACCTGCGCCTTTATATTTTCAATTCCAGCGCCACCCTTGCCTATCAGCATGCCGGGCCTTGCCGTGTATATGCTTACGTTTACCTTGTTGGCCGCGCGCTCGATGGATATCTTGGAGATTCCCGCTTCGTAATAGGTCTTCTTCAGGAAATCCCTTATAGCCTTATCCTCTAGCAGGTAATCCGCAAAATCCTTCTTGGAGGCATACCAACGGGTATTCCAGTCCCTGATAACTCCTACGCGGAAACCATTCGGATTAACTTTCTGTCCCATAGTTTACCTCCCTATTTTTTATACTGGTCCAGGATTATGGTTATATGGCTTGTGCGCTTTCTGATCCTGGTGGCGCGTCCCCTTGCCCGCGGCATGAAGCGCTTGTAGGTCGGGCCCTGGTTTGCGTAAACCTCGCTTACATAGAGTTCGTCGGGGTTAAGGCCCACATTGTTCTCCGCATTGGCCATGGCAGAGCGCAGGAGCTTAAGCACCGGCTCTGAGGCGGCCTTTGGCGTGTGCATCAATATAGCTTCGGCGTCCGCAACGCGCTTGCCCCTTATAAGGTCTATTACAACCTTTACCTTGCGCGATGAAATCCTTATATAACGCGCGATTGCTCGCGGCCTTCTGTCGGCGTTCTCGCGGCGGACTACCGCTTTTTCTCTCATTCTGGTTGCCATTATGCTTTCCTCCTTTAGCTTACCTGCCGCCCGAGGATCTTTCCGATCCCCTGTGGCCGCGGAAGGTACGGGTGGGCGCGAATTCGCCCAGCTTATGGCCGACCATCTCCTCGGTGATGTATACCGGCACGTGCTTCCTGCCGTCGTGGACGGCTATCGTATGCCCGACCATATCCGGGAATATGGTTGATGCGCGGGACCAGGTCTTTAATACGGTCTTCTTGCTGGATGCGTTCATATCCATGACGCGCTTCAAGAGACGCTCCTCAATAAACGGTCCCTTTTTGATTGACCTGCTCATTATTTATCTCCTTTCGCTATCACTTGCCGTTTCTGCGGCGGACGATGAACTTATCGTTAACATTCTTTGTCTTCCTGGTCTTGTGTCCAAGCGCCGGCTTGCCCCAAGGGGTTACCGGACCAGGACGGCCTATCGGGCTCTTGCCCTCGCCGCCGCCGTGCGGGTGGTCGACCGGATTCATAACCGATCCGCGCACGGTGGGCCTGAAGCCCTTATGACGGATGCGTCCGGCCTTGCCGTACATTATCAGCTCGTGGTCGGCGTTTCCAACCTGGCCGATCGTGGCCTTCGCGCTCATGGGGACGCGCCTTACCTCTCCAGAGGGCAGTCTTACCTGCGCGTATTTATCCTCTTTGGCCATGAGCTGCGCCGCGTTTCCCGCGCTGCGCACCAGCTGCGCGCCCTTGCCAGGCTTCAGCTCGATGCAGTGTATCATGGTGCCCACGGGTATGTTCCTGATCTCCAGGGCGTTTCCTACCTTGATGTCGGATCCTTCGCCGCTTATTACGGTTTCGCCTACCTTGAGGCCCAGCGGAGCTATGATGTAGCGCTTTTCGCCGTCCACATAGTGGAGCAGCGCGATATTGGCCGAACGGTTGGGGTCGTACTCAATCGTGGCAACCTTGGCCGGAATGCCGTCCTTGTTGCGCTTGAAGTCGATGACGCGGTACTTGCGCTTTGCCCCGCCTCCGCGGTGCCTTACAGTGATGCGGCCGGAGTTGTTGCGCCCGCCGGACTTTTTCAGGTCCTCAAGCAGCGATCTCTCCGGGGTCTTGCAGGTTATCTCTTCATAGGCCGAAACGGTCATAAAACGCTGGCCTGGAGTAGTTGGTTTAATCTTCCTGATAGCCATTGTTGCCTCCCTAGTCTGCCATGCTGTCGAAGAACTCGATGCCTTTTGAATCCTTCTTGAGCGTGACGTATGCCTTCTTTAGGTTCGGGCGGCGGCCTTGAGTGCGGCCCTGCCTCCTCATCTTGCCCAGGGTGTTTACAGTGTTTACCCTGTCAACCTTAACACCGAATATGGTTTCGACGGCCTGCTTGACCTGGGTTCTCGTGGCATTCTTGGCAACGATGAACACATAGGTCTTTTTTTCGATATAGTCATAGGACTTCTCGGTGAGCACAGGCTTGATGATAATGTCGTAGTGGTTCATCAATTATATACCTCCTCGACCATTTTGAGCGAATCAGCAGTGAGGATCAGCGTCCTGTGCTTCAATATATCGTAGGGGTTGAGCGTGCCGACAATCGCGGTCTTTATGCCTGGTATGTTGCGGGCCGCCCGCTCAACCGTTTCATCCTTGCCGCTGAGCACTATAAGGGCGTTATTCACGTCAACGTTCTTTAGCACCTGAACCATTTCCCTGGTCTTGGGCGCCTCTATGCAAAGGTTGTCGAATATCACTATCGACTCTTCCACAGCCTTATCCGACAGCGCGCTCTTCATGGCGAGACGCTTTGCCTTCTTGTTCATTGAAAGTCTGTAGTCGCGGGGTTTCGGCGCAAATACCACGCCGCCGTGCCTCCACTGGGGCGAACGGGTTGACCCCTGGCGCGCGTTGCCCGTGCCCTTTTGCCTCCAGGGCTTGATGCCGCCGCCTCTGACCTCCGACCGCGTGAGGGCGCTCTGCGTGCCCTGGCGCTGATTGGCCAGATACGCCTTTACATAGGCGTGGAGCACTGCCGCGTTGGGCTCAACGCCAAACACGCTTTGGCTAAGCTCAACTTCGCCTACGTTCTGTCCCTTTATGTTTTTTATAGAAACTTTAAGCATTATAGCTTCCTCCTTCCTTTCAGGCCTACTTCACGGTGCTCTTTATGATGCAAAGGGTGCCCTTTGCCCCTGGTACCGCGCCCTTCACAAGGAGAAGGTTGCGTTCCTTGTCAACGCGGACAACTTCGAGATTCTGTATTGTTACGCGTACATTTCCCATATGCCCCGGAAGGTTCTTATGCTTGAACACCTCGCCAGGATAGGAGCATGCGCCCATGGAGCCGACCCTGCGGTGATAGCGCGAGCCGTGCGTCATGCGGCCCCTGGCCTGGTTATGGCGCTTGATTACGCCCTGGAATCCCTTGCCCTTGCTCTTTCCGATTACGTCTACGCGGTCGCCCTCGTCAAATTTATCGGCTGTTATAACCTGTCCTACCTCATAGCCGGCGCAGTCGTCGAGCTTGAATTCCCTGAGATAGCGGTGCGGGGCGACGCCGGCCTTGCCAAGGTGCCCTAGCTGCGGCTTTGTAAGCAGCTTTTCACGAATAGGAGCGAAGCCAACCTGTACGGCCTCGTAGCCGTCGTGCTCCGCGGTCTTTACCTGTACCACGGGGCAGGGGCCGGCCTGTATGACGGTGATGGGAACCATCGTGCCGTCCTTTGCGAACATCTGGGTCATTCCCAATTTCTTGCCTAATATTGCCTTTTTCATCTTTCTCTTACCTCCCAGATTACAGCTTGATCTCGATGTCAACGCCTGCGGGGAGGTCCAGCTTCATCAGCGCGTCCACGGTCTTTGCCGAGGGCTGAAGAATATCGATAAGCCTCTTGTGCGTGCGCATCTCGAACTGTTCGCGGGAATCCTTGTACTTATGCGGGGAGCGCAGTATGGTTACTATTTCCTTTTCCGTGGGCAGCGGGATTGGCCCCGAAACCCTTGCGCCCGTCCTCTTGGCGGTGTCCACTATCTTGTCGGCGCTCTGGTCGATCAAGTTGTGTTCATAGCCCTTGAGTTTAATCCTGATCCTCTGGTTTGCCATATTATTTAAGTCCTCCTTCAAAATTGGGGCGTACACGCACCCTGGCGTTCATTTCTAAAAAACCAAGGCGGGCGCATGGCCCGTTGCCCGATCAATGTGGGCGTAACAGCACGATATTCGCGCCGTAGCCCGGCGTGAACTATCCGGATGGCAGCCGGTAACCTCTCGCCAGGAGCGGTGCGCTGCAGAAACACTGCGTTTTCACGCGCACAGCATGACTATAATAAAGGCAATCGTCCGCTAATGCAAGAGTAAATTTTAAAATATCCGAAGTTTTTTAAAATATATTTTATGTTCGGCCAATTCTATGCGGCCAGTACTCCATGATCTGCCAGCATCAGCGTAAAGCCTCAAGCCGGCCGCCGTTTAATCCGGCTTAATCCCTATTGAGATCGATTATCTCCATCGGCCAACCGTGAGGGCATAAAAGGCGGGCATCGTCCATATCATGCGTAGCAATCACCGTAAGGGGGAACATGCCCCTCACGGTTTCACACACCCTTTCCCTGAGCGCTGCGTCAAGCCCTTTGAACGGTTCGTCCAATATCAGCGCCCCGCCCCCGTAGTGCATGGCGCGCGCCAGCGCCACGCGCCGCTTCATGCCGCCGGAAAGCTCGTCCGGATATGCGCTGAAAAAGCCTGAAAGCCCTACATCCTGAAGTAGCCGGCGCGCCTCACAGGCCCCGCCTTCGCGCGCTATTGCCACATTCTCCTCAGCGCTCAGCCAGGGGAGCAGCCTGTCCTCCTGAAATACCACAGCCTTTTTTAGCGCCATAAAGTCCGGGTCAATATCCCCTGATACAGGGCTAAGCAGCCCCGCCAGCACCCTTAGCAGCGTGCTCTTGCCCGCGCCCGACCTGCCGGATACCGCCGCCACGCCCTGTTTAGGGAGTCTGGCGTTAAGCCCGCGAACAGGCAAAAGTCCCTCGTATCCCGCCGTAAGGCCGCTGATGTTATAAAACTCCATAGTGTTTCCCCGTAACCGCCTAATCTTGTGAAGCGTTTTTCAATATTTCCGTGGGCAATGAGATCCTTAAGCCAACCTTTATTATAGGTCCGCGGCTTAAAGCGGAACATGCCGGCAGACTTAGAGCCGCGCCCTGTTTTTTATCGAAAGCGCGATCAGCTTTTTTACGCCCCGCTCCAAAAGCATGGAAAGCGCGATTATTACCGCGGTCCACGCGAACAGCTCCGGCGTTTCCAGGTAAAGCTTGCTCTCGTAAAGCCCCCTGCCTATCGAAAGCGCGGGGGAAGCCAGCACCTCGGCGGTAACGCCCGCCTTCCACGCAAGGCCTAGCGCCGTGGTCGCCGCCGCCGCAAATTGGGGCCGTATCGAAGGGGCGTATATATATTTGATGGTCTTTTTGCGCGAAAACCCGTATACCTTGGCCATCTCTAAAAGCATCGGGTCTGTGGCGCGCGCGCCCTCTCGCACGTTTGCCCAGGCAATGGGCACCACTATCAAGAACGCGATAAACACGGGAACCATGCCGGTTGTCAGCCAGAGAAGCACCAATATGATGAAAGAGCTCAGCGGCGTGGCCTTTATAACGCCAAGCAGAGGCGCAAGCGCGCGGTCGAGCCATAAAACGCCCGCCGTAAGCGCGCCCAGCGCAGCCCCGGTAAGCATTCCCATTATATAGCCCACTGAAATGCGAGCAAGCGTCATTGCCGCGCTCGCCCAGAACTGGCCGGATACGAGCAGCGAAAACAGGCCCTTTGCCGTGGCCACCGGTCCGGGCAGCAAAAGGTCGCTTCCGGTTATCAGGGCGGCAATCTCCCACAGGCACAGCCATATCAGCGCAGTCAGCGCAATTCTAGCGGCTTTTTTCAGCATATTCCCCCATAATATCACGATCTTGCGGTTCTCTTTTTAAGAAGCGGAAACCGCCCCTTTGCCGGCAGGGCCGCCTTTTTTTACGCGCTTCTCCAGTGTCCGCACGCGGGCAGGCCGCGAATCCAATTATAAGCTTTTAATCAGGGCACATAATAGAAATCGCTTGGCGGCATAGCCCCGCCGATGCTCTTTGGCTCCATCTGAAACAATACTTCAAGCATCCCGCGCGCGGAATCGCGCATTTCATCGCCCGTGTAGCAGACGATATTGCAGTTGGGTATCGCCTTTTCAGCGGCAGCCTCGTTTGCCATTATACCATGCCTGGCAATAATTTCGGAGGCTTCCCCGGTATTTGCGTTTACCTTTTCAACGGAACTGCCGTAATCCTTTAAAAACCTGTCCACGTCCCGCTTATGCTTTTCCAAAAACTCCTTTCGCACTATTATGCAGCCCTGAATCAGTTCGGTTTGGCATACCTCGCTCCACAGCTTTGTCATGTCAAGCGCCATGCGTATATCAGCGTTACTCATAAGCGTAGCCGTCACATTCGGCTCTGGAAGCATGCCCACAGATACCCTGCCCGCGGCGAGCAGCGTCGAGAGCTCGGTGTGATCCTGATAGTATTCAACCGTTACATCGCCCGACAGCCCGTTTTTTTCGAGCAGATAATCCAGTATGTATTGCGGGGTGGCCGCCTGCCCCGTCGCGTAAAGCGTCTTGCCCCTGAGGTCCTCAAGCGAGCTTATGGTATTGCCATTTTCAAGCACGTACAGAACTCCCAGCGTGTTTATTGCTATGATCCGCACGTCGCCGTCAAGCCGGTTGTACAGGGCCGACGCCATGTTGATGGGAACAGCGGCTATGTCCACATTCCCCGACGCTACAAGGCCGCTGATATCATCCGGCATATTGGTGAGGTCTATGCTGTATTTCCCCTCGCCCTGGCCTTCCATCAGGTATGCCATGCCCATGCCTGTCGGCCCCTTGAGGGCAATCACGCTTATTTGCGCCCTTGGCGCGCATCCGGCCAGCGCAAGCATGCACACCGCCGCGGCCAGAATAACTGCTACTATCCTCTTCACTGAAACTTTCCTCCCAATTTTATGCATATATGTATTATGCTCCTAATCGCCCAAAAGATAAATACCCCAGTATGCCAATTTACGCGCGGATCTGTCAACTTTAAGCGGCAGCGAAGAATGGGGAAACCGTTTCGTGCGTGCCACAAAACGTGCTTGCCGCAATTTGCATTCTTTCAATATGTGGCAATAACCGTTTAGAGATAATACTCATAATTTTTACAATAACTTCTCATATAGTTTAAACCAATTTAGGCCATGCTTTTCAAGTCCTAGACTAACGGTATCTATATATTTATATCCACATTTCTCATACAAGCTAATTGCGGGAAGATTTTTCTCATATACATCTAAACGCAATGCCTTTGCATTTGAATCTATGGCGTGTTGGGCAGCAAATTCAAGCATTTTCTTTCCGATTCCATGATGAAGGTATCCTGGCCTCACGACAAATGTATAAATAACTAAAACATCGCATTCTTCTAATGTGGCCTGCCAAGTAGCCGTTGAATAGGATTCTTCCTGTTTGTTTCGTAAAATCATCGACCCAATGATTATGCCTTGGGCAGTTGCAACAAATAAGCACCCTTCGTTTATACCATCTATCGCATCTTGCCGGACAGGGTACACTCCTTTTTTCCAACCTGGATAATTAGTTGTAGAATCCAAATAATCATTTGCCTCGTCATATAGTCGTTCTAAACAATCAATATCGTTTTCTGTCCCCAAGCGAATTTCTATGTCCACCTATCATTTACCTTTCGGCGCTCAAAATATATAATCCATATTTGAGCCGCATTTGATTTTCCGTCATCTTCTTTGCCTAAGACGAATTCTCAATACAGTTTAATAGTTACATAATTAATTGTCAAACAACTGGTTTTTTTTCCCATAAATTCTCCCCAGTTCTTATTGTCTTTTACAAACGTTTAAAAAATCAGGGCGGAATCGGGCGGCATTTTGGCTGACTTGCAAGAAAGCGCCACAATAGATCAAGGTGGATGAACACTGTATTCATGCGGCTTTGCATGGTTCTATGACCGTCCTTGCGTGTTGAGCACAATGCCCTTATTTACTATTTTTTATTGATTGAATAGGTAAAAAACATCTTATATCTTCCTATAGGCGTTTATAATTTTCACCGCAAGGTGGCTTAAATACAGGCTTTTTCATGTATCCCCTTAAATCCTGTTATATCTCCTTATAAACTCTCTTTGTAAGCTATGGCGTCAAAAAAGCGTCAAGCGATAATGTTTTATCACACAGTAGAAACCCAGTTTGAAAGGCTTAAAAATAAAATCCTTACTATCTGATCTTCACAACTGCAAGACTGTATGAATACTGCCTTTACGACGCCCTATTGAAGAACATATTGCTCTAATAATCAATCGTGGGCGAAAGCACTCGTTGCTTTTACTCGCTTGGTTGCCACCCCAGCAGGGACGGGCAGGCTTGTCAACGACACGGTGTAGTCGTTGATTTTATCGTTGACAAGGGTGGCTGGCTCTGCTGCGTCCATGTAGATTATACTTAAACAGTGGGGGGATTCAAATAATTTCAAATATAAACTCACAAGGTTTTTGACCTTTACTGTTAATTGGGGATGAAATAATTTCCTTTGTTTTTAATTGTATATTCAACAATTTCTGCAAATGTTGCGGACAATGCCCGGCACAACAAAAACAATATGTAAGCGGCATTGTGCGGCTTTCAAACGTTAGGTCGCTAACTTTTACTCCCTTTTTAACAACTGCAGAACAAACACAAGTGTAACTATCATTCTCTTTGATTATCCACCCCGCTGTCAATGTATTGTCTTGATTTAGGCAAACGTTCCAGTCTGAATGAAAATCTTCCAAATTGGCAATATCATTGATTTTTTCTTTTAAGGTTTCAGCTTCTATTTTTTTGAGTTCTTTGATTTCTTTAAGACTTGTACCGCAGGCGCATGAATCTAAAATCCGATATGTTAATTCAGGATTAAGCAATTTTTCCATTCTTGTAATAACATCTACCAGGTCACCATTTCCGATTATTTCTTTAATAAGATTTTCCTCAATGCCGTTTCGTTCTAACTTACTTTTAATTCCATTAACTCTTGCCATTTGATTCTTCCTCCTTCACATAATTTCTCCATAAAAATATTTACTTCCAGTTTTGTACTTCATTCATGATATACCTATCGATGGCAATAATCAATCATTCGCGCCAAAGTGGAACATAACCTCTCACATCTTCTTATTTCTCTTTATATGTCCTCGTGGACCATGGGCGTCAAAAAAGCGTCAAGTTAGCACATAAATCCGTCACCGCGTAAATGTTTATGGCCGCCAAATATAGTATTCTTGCGGCTTTACGCCATTTCCACATTGTCACAATAAGCAGACCGTTCCACTGTTTTTTATTGCCTAAAGCCGAGAAATTGACTTAAAACTTCTCGCCTTGTTTTATTGGGTATCTCGCAAACCCGCATGAAATCAAGATTTGCGCATATCCCCTAATTTCGTGTCATTCCTCTTCGCTTCGTATTTGAAAGCAGTCGGGCGCCATTTGGGCACCAAACTCTATTCTCACCAGCTGGCAAAACAATACACACGGAACGTTAGAACTGTGGTTTCGTGACTCTTGGTATAGGGCACTAACCCCCCCCCCGCTGCTTGACTGATTCAACAGGGGCCTGCACTCTATTTCCAGTGGTCTAAATACCCGTTTATATATCAGCCCCAATGGACACGCGGCCGGCCTTTCAAGGGCGCTTACAGGGGTTTGGGGACTGGCCCTCAGCAAGTAGATTTTTCACTTTTGTGCCAGAAACGCAAAGGGGGAAGAATCGCAAGTGTATATACACCTGCACTGCTTGCGGCTATTATTTGCTTTACTTTTTCAATTCCCAAAACATGGAAATTGGTATCTTTTGCATCCAAGCAATATCTACAAATATTGCTGCTTGTTCCTCAGTAGGAATTGGTTCATGTACGTCAGTAATCGTCAATCCACATTTAATAAACATTTTAACGTAATCTTGTATTGTCCGATGTCTCCAAACAACTTTTATTGTACCTGACGATAGGGGAGCTTCCCATTCGGTCGGTTGATAATAATTCGACACAAGAACTTTTTTGTCAATTCCTTTGTCTTGACGTCCAATCCCACCGCTAACATGAAAACATGGATGGCATACGCTAGCAAATAATTTACCATTGGGCTTTAACACTCTGACTACTTCATTTATTGTCCCCTCGAAATCTTCGCAGTCCATTAACATCATAGATGAAAGAACGATGTCAAAGGTATCATTAGCAATATCGTGCAAATCACAACTATTGCGCACATGATAAGTAATCGCTAATTGCTCTTCTTCGGCTTTTGATATGCAATAGTTAATTGCGTTTTCAGCACAATCAACAGCTGTTACAATTGCACCTTTTTTTGCCAATTCTCTTGAGTATCCGCCTTCACCGCAACCTAAATCTAAAATAATCTTACCAGAAACATCGCCAAGTTGTTGAAAGGTAAATGGCATAATAAAATGTATTCTATGGGGATTGGTTTGCGCCATATGAATCCATTCTTTGGTCATTTCGACTTTACCCCATGAGTCTGTTGAACTGTCTCTTTTCATCACGCATCCTCCTTTACCTAATATAAAAAATACTATACCTCTTTTCTGCCAAATTAAGAAAGCACGCCTTGTTACCACTATTCTAGTATTTAATTGCTTATCAGTCAAATACGGCGCTGATCACTTTAACAGTCCTCATAAGCGCCTTTTTTTATTTGGACACCAAACCGGGCGCCATTTTCCTGTTTTTGACACAGGCTATTCTATCAATAATCCAGTAAACAAGCACTTTACCAGCTTACAACATGGTCTCAACCAATTGAATTATTTAATATTTTTATACGGCGCAAAACGGCCGGATTTAAAACAGGGGTCATCCTCTTTTTTTACGGTGTCCATCCTGCCAGGCCCGAGTTTTAACTATGCCGCGCCGATCTAATGATATTTTATAACCCACGCTACCCATAGATGGTCCGTCCCAGCCGATTGGGATGGGGCTTGCCCCGCTTTATTCCAAACGTGGCCCGCAATGCGCGCCCATCCTGAGCTCGCGCATGCACTGTATATAACGAAACGCAAAGTGCCGTGTTATTTTTTAACCTGAAATGGATTATGCGCCGCTGTGGCAAACGACCGCTAAAGTCCTGGTCTTGCTTAACCGATATGCGCCCCTGCCATAACCCTTCCCTTTTACATACATAAGCGGCCGCCCCTAAG
>CAYSKA010000003.1:17528-27138 GCA_964431505.1 uncultured Oscillospiraceae bacterium | reverse complement strand
CAATACAATTATTATAAAAATATAACGCTTTTTATGGCGAATATTGGCGCAAAACAATAGGTATTACAAACAAATAGCGCAGATAGCGGAATTTTATATCAAAACCGGCAGGAAACCCATGCAAGAGTTTATAAAAGATTGTACGACATAAATGGCAAGCTGCATAGCGGCCGATGTTGCAAATTTGCATAAATACTGTGTTTACTGGCGTATTGACACATTAATTCCAACTGTGGTGGAATTGCCGTTAGCTCCCGATTGGCGCCCATATACCGCACGTGCGTATAAAAAGCTATAAGAAGAGAGGCGCATAGGGGTCAGGCGATGAAAGGACGGCGTTACTTGCCCAACTTGTCACGCGTTTTCAGGACTATGAATATAAAACCTTACCTTGGTATTTCCGTACCTGCATAGCTGCATAAACACGCCTTTGGAAGGACCCTGCCCGGCGGCATCATTAATGAAAAGAAAGCGAAAACGCCCGCCTCTTTTCCCTCCAGATTAAGGGGCAAACGCCGCGGTCAATAGCTGGCGCTGTCCATTCATCCTGTCTATTCGCAAAGACAGCTGGCGCTGTTTCTGGCGTAGTAAATGATCATAATCTACTCCCAGTAGGAATTAGCAATCGGCAGGATAGGATCGTGTTTATCCTCACATTCAACTAAATAGTTAACAAAAAGCTGTTCAAACTCTGAATCCGCTTTTATTTTTGCTAAAATTCTATATGCCTGCTGTTTCAATCTGCATGATGGCGCTTGCTGTGCACATAGCATTGCAATATGTTTCAATCTTGAGTCCTTTTGGTTAGCCAACACTAGCAAAACAGCCAACATCTTTTGCTGATTCCCATCATTCAGATTTGCCATACAGCCGGCAATCAATTCATCTGAAACAGGAACATTGACAGGAACCCCTGCAGCTACGATATTGGAATATTCATGAACTGAAGGATAGCAGTTTGCAGATTCCGTATATCTTGCTTCCCAAGTACGATGACTGATCGTTCCTGAAGCAATATGGAACGAACGCGGGGAATCAATCCATTTTGGCAAGTCAGGCCGATACTTTTTCGCAACAGCATTTAAAGGAACTTTGATCGATGAAAAAAATAGGGATTCAGGAATCAGCTCTCCCTTTGACGGCTTGTACCCATAGCCTGAGAACGGAATGATCAGGATACTATCCAGAGGTTTTTTCAAGGCTGCGGCAGCGCATGCCTTATGGTGTCCGTCAAGAATAAAATTGATAAACTCACCAAAACAGTATACAACTGTACGGGGCGCATTATCAGTTTTTTTAAACAGCTCAATATAGTGATTGACCCTACCCTCAGTATAACAATCCGTATCCTGCGTGGGGTATAGATAAATTGGCTGACCGGATATACAGGTATAGTCAGCGTCAGTCAGAAGAACTGCGGCAGTTGCCGGATTCTCCGTTGGCTCGTTGGGAGTATCCCAGAAGAAGTTTCCGTTTCCATCCGTTGGATAGCATTCGGCGTCCGCTATGATATATAATCCGCTTTTCAGCAAGGCCAAAAGGGGGGTTAACGCTTCAATAGAGGCATCTAAGGATACAAATGGCGCGTTAATTTCAGCTTGAACATCATTGAGCTCTTGGCAGTTTGCGTTCTCAATACCATAGCCTGTCGCTAAAAGGCTGTTGCACGTTGGGCAGCCTGGTGAATTAATTTGAACAATCGGAATGCCATTAAGCATTATATGTGTCAGATAGCGAATTCCATAATACGAGTCTTTGATAGAATAGGAGCGCGTTGTCAGCACACTCTTTCCTTCAATGTATATCAGTTTAGCGGATTTAATAGTAGAAATCTCTTCTGTTTCTACATTGCAGTTCAATACTTCAATCGCGCTCTTATCTCTAATGAACACGAAAGCACCCCCCCCCCCGTGAATAAAAAATCATTATATTTACTGACCTGATTGTATCATGTCTTACTCTGTTTTTCTGCATATAATCAATAAAAACCGCCGGTGATACGGGGTGCTTTAGAGCTTAGCGCTATAAAGCACCTTTTTTTAGAATTACAGGCATAAGGCTTAACCCGCCCTTATTCAATAATGTTATAGACGTGCCGTAAGTTATACAAAACAGGCATTTATGCGCCATAATTGTTTATGCGACACTTTTTAAAGCATTTAATCATAGCCTAAATAAAGTTTCCACAGCCTCAGGCTGTGCGGCCGCGGCATATTGGCGGCGCCTTGGCTTAATGGGCAAGTATTATTAAATTGGGGCAGCGGCGGCCGGTAATAGCCTATTAACGCTAAGGCGTATCGGGCGCAACGGGTATGATGGGGGAGCGTTTGCCGCGATGTGTTTTGCGAATCATTCCGTTATGCGTATATCAAACCTTTGCGGCAAATCCGCTTTATACATGTACCTCTGTATTGGTTAAATAGGGCTGTCACACTAAATAACGATGCCAAAAAGGGACAGGAGTATTACCGCGCCCAGTACGAACGAAACGGCTCCCCCCGACTTGGCAAACAGGTGCTCTCTGTGAACAGAGGCTATCGCAGCGGACGGAATGAAGAAGATCAATGAATAAAACACCGTGTAGTGTACCCCCTGCGAGCCCTCGGACCATGCGCGCAGGCCTATTGCGTCCAAAACCGCATCGCCTATACATTGGCCTTTGAATGTAAACGCCGTCACAACCCCCAGCGCCATCAGCACAAACGCCAAAGAGCCCACGCCCAGCCTTTTTCTCTTTACTGCCATAGCCTGCTCCCTTCAACCCGATTGTTGTACATTTGTCATTCTCATTTTAGCATACAAACTTTAATTATTGAAGCGCTTTATATGCAACGCAATCCAAGGCCTCTTATTGGGCTAAGGCCTGCTGGGCATCGGCTTTGAGCCATATGTATGATAAATTTAAGTGCGGCGTGCCAGCGGCCCATTATAGCGCAACCGGAGTAAAACGACGCATTTTAAAGAGGTCAGGACAATCCTTTGGGCAAACAACGGGATGAACATATTCAGGGGCTGTACCCACGGCTGCATTTACTGCCACAGCCGAAGCGGATGCTATCATATCGGCATCAACTTGTAAAAAAACAGCCGCACAGCGGTTTTACCGGCGCTAAATCAGCCCGCTCTTTCATAAACCTTGCTTCCCGGTATGCCTTTTACACGTTTTTCAATGCTATCATCCAGCCGGAAAAGCGAGTAGTGCCAGTCCTCGGGAACGGTGTCCAGATAGCGGAATATCCTCTGCATGCAGTTATCTATTTCAGTTTCATCCGCACGCTTATCAAAGCCTATTATAAATACGCTTACGAAATGGCCATTCTTGATTTCCTTCTTGACCTGATATACTGCCTCAAGAATTTTCCCGCATGTTTTCTTGATAAAATCGGTATCCCTCTCACGCCTCTCCTCAGTCAGCCGGTCATCAAAGGACAGCCTGTCCTTTGCGTTAAGCTGGGATATGCCTTCAATAAACCAATGGTTCTCAGAGGCTTCGAGCGAACGCCGGCGGTACTCCTCAAGCGCTTTCTCCAGGCCCATCTCCAAACAGAAGCTCCCAATGGCGTCATAGCCGTCTTCAGCATAATTGCTATTTGCCTCGATAGCTGTATAAAGTTCTTCAATTCCCGCCTCATCGTAGAGCTGCAGGAGCCGCATACCCTTTTTAAAGCGCGCGTGGATAGCTTCGAACTTGTGCTCCGCATTGCTGATGACATAATCGCATAGCGCCATCATATCATCATACCGCGACAAATCGCCGTATGCGTCGATTACCGGCCTAAGTTCCCTGAGCGGCACGGACTCCCCCTGCTTTTGAAGGGTGTTATATTCCTGTATAACCTCAAGTGGCTTTAGGTAGTTTTCCTCTCTTAAGCCCGGGTATTGGCCGCTGATACTTTCATAAAGCAGGCCGTCGCAAAGGGCGACATAATCGTTTATCTCAGCTATATAGCCCTCATCCGGATCCGAAAAATCAAGGGTGTACTCAGGGGAGCCCATATGCTCCCAGCGCTGGCGAAAGGTTGGATGGCTGGCTACGCGCGCGGGAAGTTCGCGCTCAATAAGGTCCCGCCAGAAGGCTTCACGCATTGGCAGCGCTTTAAGAAACGCTTCCACCTTATCGGCATAATAATGCTGCTGCGGCTTTTCATTTTCATAAAACAAGGCTTCGTATTCATGTTTGGAAAAGAGATTGAACATCTTCACCTTTGCAGTAGCGTTGATATAGTCAAGTCCAACCCCATGCCTTTGGGTATATTCGTCCGCCCTCACCTCTACCAAACGCGAAGTTGCGGCTAAAAACAGCTTATACGCAACCGTTATACGGGTTGCCGGATACCTTATAAGCAGGTCTGAGATGGCTGTTAAAGGTTCGAATGACGTCGGAGTTATGCGCGACATGAGCCTGTACGCAGAAAGTGAAAGCTTGGTATCCCCATTTAGGACGTGCGCGCGCTCATGGATAAGCACCTGCTTAAGCTCCTCCCGTTTAAGCAACGCGGCGCTTATTGCGCCAATTTCAACGTTGATCCTATCGCCAACCTGACTTACCGCGGCGCTGGCGCTTCCGCTTGCGTCCAGCTCTACCCTGCTGATTCCAACGGCCCCGAATACCTCATCTATGATTTTATATAGCTTTGGAAACCTATCGCGCGTCACCGGCGACGGTTCGCTTGGCCTTCCTGAGAAAAACATAAGCTTGTTAATCAATCCCAATATCAGATACATGCCTATAAGCATAAATCCCGTACGCCCCGTGGAATGGTACGCCGCGCCGGAGCCTATCTGCATCGCAACGATGAGCAGGAAGCAAAATATGCAGTATATGCGAACCTTTATCAGACTGCGTTTCATCTTCCTTACACTAAGGACAAGATCGTTTTCAGCGCTTCGCTGCGCAGCCCCTATGCGCTGCTGCAGGTCTTCCATCCGTTCATCATCGAGCCTTTTTATATACAGCTTAGCCAGAAGCGGATTTAAAGCAATTAAAGCCAATAAGCAGAAAAACGCAGCCAAAGCAACCATCTCGGCAAACGGCATGTATTGGGCCAAAACCGCGCCTATTGAGTTAAGCGCAATAGTAATAGCGAGACTTAGCAAAAGCGTACGGATCAATCTTGATCTGCTCATCTTCTTGTTGTATTCACCGGTCATGTTGTAACTCCGTCTTGCGTTTATTGTAGTGTATCCTCAGTTGACAAGGGTAATGAGATCATAAAACCCTAATTATAATGTACATCGGTTTACATATAATGACAATATCTTTTTATGTAGTTAAAACCATGTGCCGTATTGAGGCGATATAATAGGCCGGAATGGGTGTAAATCTTAGCGCATCGCTCTGTACATAGCGTGCTTTATGTGGTATAATGCTAAAAATAAGTTTTGAAAGGGGCGGTGTTCGATGAGTGTATATGATCTTTGTTGTTGGACATGGCTCCCGGCATGCGCCGCAATATAGCGGCGTAAGTTTTATTAGCGTGACCGCCCGGGAGAGGTTGCATACTTTCCCGGGCATTTTTATGCCCAAAATTAAAAGGAGCGTAAAAATATGGGTCATTACCTTGGAAGGGTATCGATGCAGCATCATAACATCTATTCCGTAATAATGGAGGCTGACGGGGCTGAGGTGCGGGCCAGAACCGCCGGAAGCCTTTCAAGGCATTTCAATGGAAACGCCGACTACCCGGCTGTAGGAGACTGGGTGAAGCTGGACCGGGCGGGCGGAGAGGGCGGCGATGCGGTGATCTGTGAAATGCTTCCGCGAAAAAGCGCGCTTATCAGGAAGGAAGCTGGTTTAGGCATACAGGGCCAGGTTATAGCGGCCAACATAGATTACGTGTTCATATGTATGTCCCTTAATCAGGACTATAACCTAAAGAGGCTGGAGCGTTATCTCACGGTTTCGGCATGCACGGGTATAACCCCCGTTGTCGTGCTTACAAAGGCCGATTTGAATCAGGAGGCCGAAGGCATGAAGGAAGAGGTCATACGCAGAAATCCTGGGGTTGAGGCGATCCTGTGTTCGGATAGGCAGGGCGTTGGCTTTGGCAGGATACGAAGCATTATGAAAGCGGGCGTTACCGCGGCGTTCATAGGTTCGTCCGGCGTTGGTAAATCCACCATAATCAATCATCTGCTTGGAGCGCAGGCAATGCTGACAAACACGATTAGGGAGGACGACGGAAAGGGCCGTCACACGACCACGCACCGCCAGCTCATAAGGCTTGAGGGCGGCGGAACCGTTATAGACACCCCTGGCATGCGCGAACTATACCTCGACGGCGGCAATATAGGCGACGCGTTTTTAGACATAGCCGAGCTGGCCGCCCTGTGCAGGTTTCGCGACTGTTCGCACCGAAGCGAACCGGACTGCGCGGTAAAGGCGGCCGCTGAAAGCGGAAAGCTCTCCAAGACGCGCTACAGGAATTACCTGAAGCTCATGCAGGAAAGGGACAACCTGAAACGCAAGAGACGGACATGGTAGCTTTCGTAATGGAACGCCGGCGTTTTTCTGTGCTGGCGTTCCGCTCCCTAAATATTTTAATCAGCGCCGTGAAAGGCAGGTCTCTGAAATCCGGAGATGCGGATACCACGATAGTCAATATCACAACCTGAACATGCAGATAGGATTTATCCGCTGCACTTAGATACGCTTTGCCCGGTTAGGCATTGACACATGAACGCGGTTACTATATTGATACAGTTTGCCATGCGGATTGCAGAGGTCCCATAAGCGCTTAACGGTCTAAGTATCATGAACCGGCGCCCGTACGCTTGGGCTTTGCCGCCGACACTATCAGCATCATAGGGCGGCGCAGTTCATCCCGCATGCCGTCAATGCTTTGAAGCATCCAGGGCGCAGGCATCGGCTCAACCATCCTTAAAACCTCAAATCCGTTTGTAAGAAGCCCACTTATGTATGTGGTAAGCGTCCTGTGATATTTAACGACCTCCTCGCCAAGAAAACGGGCGTTCCGTCTTCCCTCATAGAAGTAATTATCTACGGGAAAATGCATTATATTGCCCTGACCATCGCGATGCCAATCCTGCGGTCCATATGCGGTAAATACCGGATGCTCCACGGAAAACACCAATACCCCCTCAGGCTTTAAAAAGGAATACGCCTTTTTCACTATAGAATCATACGATTCAGTATAATGAAGCGCAAGCGAACTTAAAATTATATCGAAGCTTTCAGAGGGAAAGTCCATGTCCTCCATGGCAGCACACAGATAATCGATCTCAGGATAGGACGTCTTTTTTCGGGCAACCTCAAGCATCCTTTGCGATATGTCCACGCCTATGACGGACCTCGCCCCCATCTCCACAGCGTAAATGCAATGCCATCCGTAGCCACAGCCGATATCCAGCATTCGCTTGCCTTTAAAGTCGGGTAAAAGCGCCTTCAGCGTTTCCCATTCGCCCGCGGCTATAAGGCCCTCTTTGGACCGCCCCATCTCACCGTATTTTCTGAAAAAGGCCTCGTCATCGTATTTGTTTTCCTTCATCTGCCGCCTCCTTGCCATATAAAGGGTTATGTTCATTTAAAGCGCTTGCGTCTTAGGCTTTTTTTAAGGCGCAAATCAGGCTGAAATATGCTTTCACATGATAACCTCGGCATGCCGCGTGGCTAAAAATATCTATGCCGCCCACGCGCCGTACGGAACGGGAACTTATGCCTATAATACCCGTTTCCTGTTTTTCAACATGGGTCATAGGACATATTCCAGCTGACAGTCGTACGGCTCCTTTTTAACATGCCGCGCGCTGTATTCCACTGCCTCCACGCAGCCCATAGCTCTATAAAACGCTTGGGTTTCTACGGCCGAATGGGCCGAAATATACAGCTTGCCCGCGCCGCGCCCCATTGCCCAAGCTACGCACATTTGAAACAGCCGCCGTCCTATGCCCTGGCCCCTCAGTTCCTTTGACACATGGAGGTTTCCCAGGTCCAGGTATTTGCCTTCGCTGCCCAAGGGTTCAGGCGCGACTGAGGCAAATCCTCTAAGCCCGCCTCCGGCAAAAGCGGCGAACACCACTCCGCCCTCACGCACCGTATCCTTTAATGCCTTTATCAGCTCCGCGCGTTCTTCCATGCTCCACTGGTCGATGAACGGGGCGTCCGCAACCACCCATACGCCGCCGAGCTTTCGCCAGCATTTAACGACCTCCTGCGAGCGCTCAAATCCGTCCAGGAGCTGCGCGCTTATATCGGCTTCACCAAGTTCTCTGTATTCCATGTCCTGCCCCCAAGGTTTATTCAATTCTATAATAACATACATGGGCAAAGACTTGGGCCTGTCCAAGCATTCGGATTATATAAAGTGTGCTTGGCAGGCGATTTAAGCTGATAAGATCTGCGCAGTCCCCAATGCCATATGCGCATCAAGCCAACGGGAAATCAGCAAAAAATAAGGGTGCTGCGGATACAGCGCCCTACAGACTGTCAAAAAACCCCTGGGGATTGTCAAGGGGCGTACCCCTTGACTTTATTCCGGCTCCGGCGGCATGTACGCCGGAACGGATGAAATCCAGAGGATTTCGTTCTTTGCAGGTTTCCCCGCCCGGGAGCCCGTAGGGCGAGAGGGGAAACCTGACTCCTCAAAAAAGTGGCGCAGCCACTTTTTTGACACTCTGATTAGAACTTTGCGCCGTTGAGCTTCACGCCCGGGCCCATGGTCGAGGCTATTACCAGGCTCTTTATATATGTGCCCTTGGCCGCGGCCGGCTTTGCTTTGATTATGGCGTCCATCAGGGTGTTCAGGTTATCGCTCAGCTTTTCAACGCCAAACGATACCTTGCCGATGGGCACGTGTACGATACTAGTTTTGTCAACACGGTACTCAACCTTACCAGCCTTGATGTCCGCGATAGCTTTCGCTATGTCAAAGGTTACGGTTCCGCTCTTGGGGTTTGGCATCAGACCCTTTGGTCCAAGCACGCGGCCGATGCGTCCAACCGTTCCCATCATGTCCGGCGTGGCCACGCAAACGTCGAATCCAAACCAGTTTTCCGTCTGAATCTTCTTTACCAGATCGTCGTCGCCCACGAAGTCCGCTCCGGCTTCCTGCGCCTCGCGCGCCTTGTCGCCCTTTGCGAACACGAGCACGCGAACGGTTTTGCCCGTGCCGTTTGGCAGTACTACCGCGCCGCGCACCTGCTGGTCGGCGTGCCTTGGGTCAACGCCCAGGCGGATGTGCGCTTCAACGGTTTCATCAAATTTAGCCTTGGCCGTGCCAATGACCGCCGCAAGCCCCTCTTCTGGATCGTACAGCTTTAACTTATCGATTGTTTTCAGGCTGTCAGTATATTTCTTGCCATGCTTCATTTCTATTCCTCCTACGTGGTGGTAGCGACCTCAGGTCTCCCACGATGTCTATCAGTCAACAACCGTTATGCCCATGCTGCGGGCCGTGCCGGCTATCATGCTCATCGCCGATTCAATGCTCGCCGCGTTGAGGTCTGGCATCTTGAGCTCTGCAATTTCTTTTACCTGCGCCTTTGTTATCGACGCGACCTTCTCCTTGTTGGGGCGGCCGGACGCGTGCTCAATTCCGCATGCCTTCTTGATAAGAACCGGCGCCGGCGGCGTTTTGGTGATAAAGGAGAA
>CAYSKA010000003.1:3560-17518 GCA_964431505.1 uncultured Oscillospiraceae bacterium | reverse complement strand
AGAACGAACGGTCCTGATAAACCGTTATTACTACAGGTATGATTAGACCCGCCTGTTTAGCGGTGCGCTCGTTGAACTCCTTGCAAAAGCCCATTATGTTTACGCCGTGCTGTCCCAGCGCGGGGCCGACCGGCGGCGCGGGCGTCGCTTTTCCGGCAGGGATCTGGAGCTTGACAAAGCCTGTGATCTTCTTCGCCATTTGAAAACTTCCTCCTATTATAATGTGGTGCGAGCGGAATTACGGGATTTTTCCCCTTCCTCCCACTATGAAACCCGCAAAGCGGATGACATATCAAATTAATCTCAGCAGCCGCGCATCATTCATCCGGCGCGCCGGCCGCAGTTTAAAGAGGGCTGTACAGCCCGTAAAAGGGAATCATCTGCATTCTAGCAGCCTGCGCGCATGCGCCCAAAAACCGCCAGGGCGGCGCGGTACCGTCAAAACCAAGCCCTGGGCCGGCGCTAGTCGTGTAACTTTTGAACCTCGATAAAATCAAGCTCAACCGGCGTTTTTCTTCCGAACATTTCAACCACCAGCTTGACCTTCTGCTGGTCGGTGTCAAACGACACCACGTTTCCAACAAAGTTTTCAAGCGGCCCCGATACCACGCGCACGCTCTCGCCAACCTCAAGGTCCAGCTTGATGGGCAGGCGCTCGATGCCGATCGACGTTACCTCTTCATCGGTAAGGGGGACGGGGCGGCGATGGTCGTACGACGCATCCTTATCAGCAGACCCTCCGAGGGATATGTTCTTGGGGGGCTGGCCGACAAAGCCGGTTACGCCGCGGGTGTTGCGCACAATATACCACATTTCATCGTCCATGATCATCTTGACCATGACATAGCCAGGGAACAGCTTTTGCTGCACGGTCTTGCGCTTGCCGTCCCTAAACTCAGCCACCTCTTCGGTGGGAATGCTTATCTCAACTATCCTGTCCTGAAGGCCCCTGTTCTCTATCGTCTTTTCGAGGTTGTGCTTTACCTTGTTCTCGTAGCCGGAGTAGGTATGCACCACGTACCACCTTGCGACACTATCGTCATCAGGCCTATGCTCCATAAGTTTCTCCTTTATCGCGGCGCGTCAAGAGGCCAGCGCGGACAAACCGGAAAGCTGCGTCATTCCGAAATTGAATCCGAAATCCAGCAGGCCTATTATGACCGCAAACACCGCTACGAACGCAAGCACCGTAAGCGTATAGGAAACCAGCTCTTTCCTGGTAGGCCAGGCCAGCTTCTTGGTTTCGCCGAATACTTCCTTAAAATAGCGGCCTATGCGCTTAAAGAAACCAATAAAACGGTTCGGCTTCTTTTCCTTCTGATTTTTGGCTTTGTCCTTTTCCATCTGACGTCACCTTTCTTATTTGGATTCCCTGTGAGCCGTGTGCTTTCGGCAGAAACGGCAATACTTGCTGAACTCCAGCCTGTCGGGGTCGTTCTTCTTGTTTTTAAACGTATTGTAATTTCTCTGCTTGCACTCGGTGCAGGCCAGCGTTATATTTACTCGCATAATAATTCCCTCCCAATCGGTATAAGCGGCTAGCCGCATAGATAGCGAATTAAAATAACCCCCCTATGGGGGCACCTCATCTAATTTATCACATGGGGTTAGCTGTGTCAACGATGATTTTACTAAATATACGGGGTTTTTTAAGCCCGTTTTCCTTTATGGCGCATTGTTTACCCATTATACGCCAACGCGTGCGGCGGCGCAAGCTTTATAGGGGCATTTTGTCCTCGCATTTTATAATAAGGGCTATAAATATATGTTCACCGTTTGATGCATGTGCTATAATTATCCAAACATCATCAAAATACGCTTTTTGGGGGAAACGATGGATAGAATCCAGGCCCTGGACGCTGGAGGACAAATCAGGGGAGGCGGTCTCAGCTCCTTTTGGCTTAAGATAATCGCATGCGCCGCGATGCTTGTCGACCATACGGCACTAGTGGCTCCGGCCGCGCTTGGCGGCTGGTACATGGCAATGAGGTGCGTAGGCCGGATAGCCTTCCCTCTGTTTGCGTATCAGCTGGCTAGCGGCTATGCGCATACCTCCGACGTGCGGCGGTATATGCTGCGCATGGCGGCGTTCGCCGTCGTTTCCCAGGTGCCGTTTTACCTTTTCCTGTCGCCCGTTTCGCAGGGCGTGGGGCTGAATATATTCTTCACCCTGCTGCTTGGCATAATGTGCGCGTATGTAAACGACAACTGCCCGTGGAAATGGGCGTCAGCGGCGTTCTGCGGGCTTGCGATAGCTGCGGGCAGCGCATGCAATGTGGATTACGGCGCATGGGGCGTTGCGCTCGCGTTCATGTTCTGCGCCTGCGGGTCTGACAGGCGCATGGCGCTGGCCCTGTTTGCGGCGCTTGCAGCAATTAAGTTCGCGCCTCAAATGCTGGCCGCCCCTTCAAGGGCGCTATCATATCACCTGCCTATGCTGCTCTGCACCCTGGCTTCCTCGGCGCTGATGCTTTCTCACAGCGGGCGGCGCGGCAGGAGGACGGGGCTTATTATCTATATCTTCTATCCCGCGCACCTGGCGCTTTTATACGCAGTCAGACTCCTGTTAAGCGCGGTGAATAGCGCGGTTTAAGCCGGGTTAGAATCAAACTGAATAAAATAATTTGTTTAATGGAGGGACACTATGGAGATCAACACTGCCGACGCGCTTGAGTACATCACTGAGAAATTCCGCGCCGAAGGAGACTTTGCGTTTATACCCGAGGACGACCTGCATAAGGTCGTGGCCTCCCTGCTGCAGATTGACAATGGATATATGTCCGAGGCAGGGGTTTACGACGGCGGGATCTATGATGAGGACGAGGCCTACGAAATGCTTTCAAAGGGTATTCAGGACAGCTTTCCCCAGTATAAGATGTACGCCATGCGTATTACCGAGGATTACATGGACTTTGCCGAAGAGTATCTCGCCAGCATAGACGCGATAGACTGGGAATAAAGACGGATTGAGAGGACCTGGATCCTTGCAGGGCCGCCCTCTAGGCCATGCAATGGCGTGAAACAGGGCGGGAGGCGTCCGTTCATACACAGCGGGGATGGAAAAAATAAAAGGCTTCGGCCCGTTATCCGATTACCCCGCAAAGCACGCTTAAAGCCTAAACGTTTCATCTTGCCAACGGCCTAATACTGCAAAGGGCGCCGTAATAGCGTATAAAGCACATCCGGCTATTCTACAATATGGGCTTTGCCCGCTGGGCCATAATGGGATGCCGGCGGAGCATAGTATATTTAAACGCCGGTCAAAAGCATAATTAAAAAGGCGCCTCCTGGCGCCTTTCAGACTGTCAAAAGACCATCGAAAAGCGGCGCTCCGCCGCGTGACCGGAAATGTGGGAAGCACGACCATAAAATCCGTGATTTTTGGCGGCAGGTACGGCAAAAATCACTCCTTGCGGCGGGCTGTGTGGTGAACGCAGTTCGCCGGAACCCTCGAAAAAGCGGCGTACGCCGCTTTTTCGATAACCTGAAAGGCGCCTTCTGGCGCCTTTTTAACCCTTTGGGGCGCTCCATTGAACGGGGGGCCCCCATCGTTATGCATTTTAAGCGTCCGACGCGCCGGCCGCTTTACCTAACCCTATGAAAGCTCAATGATAAGCTGAGCGGTGTGACGCCTTGTACCATGGACAGCTTCGCTGACCTCTGCTATATCGAAGGCCAGCGAAGCGCCCGCGATGCTGGGGGTATTTGACGAGAGCCAGCCGCGAAGCATTTCACAAATGGTGTCAAATGAAAGCGGAGCCCCGTCCTGCTTGCCTATGCGGCCTATGGGTATGGCTACCTGCGCCGAATTGGGGTTTTCATTCAAACGGTATTGGTATGAAACCGTGATGTCCACCGCTTTGCCATGGGTATCCTTCCGGCTGGCCCGCGCGTTAGAAGCCCGTGTGTATTCGCAGAGCGTATTTTCATTATCAAGCATATCCTTGATTTGTGTTAAATGCTCCTCGTTATCAAACCATCGCGCATTACCGCCCGTTTTGATGCTGCCGATTATGTTCTTGCCCGCGCTCTCAGCCAGTGCGTAAATCCACTCCAGGCTGGCGGTTCTAGTTCTAAAGATAAACGCCGGGTTCACAGAGTCTCCGGATAGTATGTTTTCATTTCTCACTATATACACGCTGGGCTTGGCGCAGTCATGGGCGTCCATTGAAATCCCTTTTAGCTCAAATACGAACTCGGACTTGTCGCCAAACGCTGGATACGATCCATTGTGCCCTGGCAGGATATAGGGCATGACGGCTGTATAGCCCGATGGGCAGGATATGTCGGCAAGCGTCATATTCATTGGCGAACCCGAGGTGAATTCAGCCTTTCCATAATACATGTTCAGCTGGTCGGCTCCTTCGGGGGGTGTTTCCGCCGGCTCTGCTTCCTTGTCAACCCAGGCGCTCCAGCTTCCGGCTATGTGGCCCGCAAGGTCGCAGAACGTGCCGTAGACGCTGGCAAAGCTTTCCCCGCGCTGTTGTATTGCCTCAAGCAGCGGTTCCCTTACGTGCATATATTGCGCAAGATGGTCGAACAGGTCGAGGGGGGCTGATCCAAACCCAGGCACTTCCCGATTGAGGTAAACCCTAATATACCAGCTGTCCTGAGGCGCCGCCTTGCCATAGCAGTTCAGCTTATAATTCCAGTTAGCGCCGTCGCTGCCAAGCTCAACGCTGTGTCCCAAGACCATTGGGGTTTCAGGCAGGCTCTTTTCAGGATGCGGCCAAGTCATCTCGCCCTGGAGATAGCTTCCGTTGTTGATCTCCACGGGATATATGAATTTCAGCCAATCCGAGCTTTCATATTCGCCCTGCTTTGAGATATTATACTCCATTTCGTCGATTATGAGCTTTACGCCAGGCTTGATCTGGCTGTATTCATCCTGATACCTCACGATAAGCTGCAACTCCTCTGAGGTCCTTTCATAAGTGCCGATCTTGGAGCTTTCCGCCGTGCACTTAGCGCTGTCAACCACTGCCCTCGTGGTAAATCTGAATGGAGGACTACTTTGGCTGCTGTTGATTTTAACCCTGTACTGTGGTACAAGGTCAATGTCGTTTGCGCAGGCCGCATTCCTCATCAAACGGTCTTCCATCAGCTTCCTTGCGTTGTCTATGGGCGTTTGTGAGCCTCTTTTAATATGCGTAAGCTGTTTTGAAACGGCCTTTGCAAGTACCTTTTTAAGCTTGATGAGGTCATCCAGTTTGCCGGCCGAAACATTTCCGGCTATGGATGAAATGTGCGCCCCGAGCATGTTTTCATAATCCTCAAGGAAGGTTTCGCCCCATCTTTGCATATCTATATCGGCAAAAACCTTCTTTACAGGGGTTTCATTCAGAATGCCCGAAGCATTAAGGTCCTTAACATTAACCGGGCGGGTCATAAACTGCGTGCTCAGAGGCTTGAATGCCAGGAATTCCGGCGAAAACGGGGCATAATGACCAAAACTTGCTTGGGTAATATACCCGTTCGCGCCTATGGTTACGCCGTAGAGTGCGTTTTCATCCTTTTTGTGCGCTATATGCAGTCCCGGATACACCGACTCGGCGCCCCTTACAAAGGCTTTGAGGTTCGTATCCTGATCCATACTTCCGGACACCTCATCGTACGGGGTTATTGAGGACGCAGCCTTGGATAAACCGACGGGCAAACCATCATTTGAGATCGACAGCTCAAGCTTTATGGGGAACGGCTCTTTGGGAAGCGCCTCGATTCCCTCTGCTATGGGCAGAATCAATGACAGGACGCCGGGCCTGGTGGACGAAGCGCCTGAAATATAATTTGTCAGCCTTTCGCCATAGGTTATCAGTTCGTTCTTATATCGCGTAATGTCTATATTGCCAGAACTCAACGTTGTGCGCACGCTAAGGATTACACCAGGATAGCGAAGCTGATTGTACGCCCTTGCTAGCATCCTAGCCGATTCCCTGAGTAAACGGTCCGTATCCTCAAGCGGGGTGAACCTGATTTCCACGGCCGGCTTGCCCGTACTTAAGTCCCTTACAACCCTGTATGTAATGGTTTGACCCGGCCATTGATGCAGGCCGATAGGCTTTTCATTGTTGGTTAATACTGCCGGCGAATCCCAGTCCATGGTTTCCGCCTGGTTTCCTAGCACGTCTCTTAAGGTAAAGTTCAGCATCGTTTTCTCGCCTATACTGGTGTAGGCATAGTCCGGCTTTAAAAGGAACCTATGGAGCGGCACGATGGTCTTATACTCCCAATATCCGTCCACGTCATGTGGGAGGATCGGGGCCGAGTCGCCGCTTTCCATGAACGCATTTCCGCCAAGGAGTCTATATCCTCCTATGCTGAACAGTTCCCTTGTATAGCTGATTTTGTCGCCTGGTATGTGCTCCGGCTGCTTAGCATATGATTTCATCTCCGCGCTCCACCTTGGATGCAGGGGCTGGTATTCGCCCAGGCCCGTGGTGAAATTTATTACCTCGCCCAATTCGGTTGTGTTCCTCACTATTGCGCAGTTTATCCAATTAACGGCCCTATTGTATTCTACAGCCGGTGTATTCGGGCTGTTGTTCGCTATGCCTATCATCAGGTACAGCTGTGCTTGCCTCTGAGAGTCGAATATCTCCATGGGCAGGGGCTGGCCGTTTGTGTTTTCCAGCCTCAGGTAATAGCCGCCCCCTCCGACGACGCTGCATTCCCATAATAGCCTGAGGAATTTCCTGAGGAATTCGCCGGCTTTGCCTTGCTCCATCGTTGCTATATGGTCATACCCGCCGGACCTGAACACGGGCTTCATATGGGTTTCCACTGAGAGGTTTGTCTGTATTATTGAACACTTGGATTTGTTGAGCTCATCGCTCACCAGACAGGTCCGCATGCCAGATACGGCGGGCGATTTATACATCAGGTCTACGCTTATGCGGGTGGGATCGTTTAAATACCCGCCAAGATCGTTCAGCGCCTTTATGAGCGTCTGCCGGTATTCAGCATCCGCTCCGTATACATTGAACGTATATGGATCGCCGTCCACTCTGGTCACGGCTATAGGGATCATGCACCCCCACCTTCCGGTGATTATGCCGCCGCTCTGGTCCGTAATTGAGGGATAACCCCCAGTCACAAGCATTGCCTCATGCAGGCCGTCTGAAATTTTATGAATGGTATCGGAGCTTTCCAAATTTTTTCTCCTATGCAGGTAGCCTGTGGAGGACGAGAAGTATTTCTCAGCTTTCTCAAAGGCACGTTCCTGTTTGAACAGGGAACCTGGAATTTCCACATAGCTTTCGGGCAGGAGCGCATCAACTGTCTCAGGATACAGCTGGTCTGCGAGGCCTGTTTTTTCAAGCCATAGGCAGCTGGGATCAGCGCAGTAGAATTTAGCGGATATCGAACGACCCCTGACTACGGGGAACTGCTGGCCTATGAACTTATACAAGCCCGTAGTTTTGTTCAACTCCCTTATGTCCGGTACGCGCAGCCCTTGAAGCAGGAACCTCGACGCGAGCGCCGCGGTCTGATTGGCAAAGGCATCGCTCATCACATCGTTGATATACATATCAATAGGAAGATTTTTTATGTTTGCCCTGAGCGTCTGGCGGACGTTATAATTGTTGAACCCTCCGCTTTCGATGGCGCCGGCCAGATCCCTGACGCTTATGTGCCTTGCTCCGACCAGTTCATTCAGCTTAGTTACTGTTTCAACGCTTACCGAAGCGTTTTTAAGTGAAACCGATACGAGCGGCGTAAGCGTAAGCTGCGCGATTATAGCGTCGTCGACCTGGCTCCCATGCCTGTTTTCAACTGTGAGGCGCCCTCTCAGGGAACTGATATTGACATCGGATCTTACCGGTATTTCCACGCTGGGCAGCCGCCATCCGTCGCCCCTCAGATAGATATAATCCGAGGTATTATCGGATAAATTGTTTGTCTCTTTAAACCGTGTGTAAAAGCTATCCCATTTTGGTATAACTCCCAGGCCAACCTCAAGCAGGTAACACATCCTTGATAGGCTCTTTACCGTATCGCCAAGCCGCGTATACCAGCTAAGCGTTCCATTCACTGGAAGGACTAGCCCCAGGCCGGTCTGGGTACTTACCCAATCCTCTGAGATGTCGGGGTTATTTTTAAGAATGAGATTTGTATAATATTGATATCCGTCTTTAATATAATCCCCCAGATATCTGCTGAAGTAAAGCGCCGCAGCCTGTCTAAGCTGCAAGCCCTCGCCATAGAAGATCATATTCTCCAGTACGATGCTTCCGCTATTATCCATCAGCATGGCCTGGTCTTCAACGCTTTCCAGGATATCGTGCTTTGTCATGCCATAGCTGTTCATTATACCAATGAGCAGATCGTTTTCCCTTGTTATATACTCAAGCTTGGGGAACCCAATCCTGCCAGGCTGTATTTCAAACTCAGGATTCTGCGTAAGGATTTCTTCGGCGCTTATTCCAAGCTCTGTGCGGCGCGGTATAAGCTGGCCCGCCTCTATGCTTCGCTCATTGAATTGACTGCCTAGGTTGCTGTGAAGCTCCATCAAAAGCATATGGAAATAGTTGAGAAACATCAGCTTTGATATTGGCGTCGAATTACTGTCAAACGCAAAGCTGCTGGGATCTGCTGGTTTATACGAATCGCTGTTGGGATCGGCATTGAACTGGCCCAGGTAACAGTCCAAAAACTCCATGTAATTTTGTGGAACATAGTTCCAATCCTGAAAACGCCGCTCTTCGTCATATACGCCATATACGTCTTCGCTGCGGTAATACATGGCCACCGGCGGGGGCATGGGCAGGGCTACCATATCATCGGCATTTATAAGGTCCTTAAGCTATTCCCATCGCGTTTGCATATCAAATGTGATGTTGTTCTGGAGGAACTTGTCGAGCATATCATAGCTTAAGTTTAAAATATCGTCATAGGAGCTGGCCTCCGCCCGTTCCCTGGTGATTATTCCGCCCTGTGTTATGCTTTGCGTGAGCCAGGTTGCCATAACCCCAAGCAGCTCCCTGAATCCCTCATTTTTCATGCAGGGGATGAACGCTACGCAGTATTCCTCCTTGCCCTTGCTTCTAACCCGCTGGATTGTGGGGTTCTCTATTGAGAAGATTGGCAGCAGGCGCATTTCGAACATTCTAATCGATTTGTCAC
Source organism: uncultured Oscillospiraceae bacterium (assembly GCA_964431505.1). Taxonomy (GTDB): domain Bacteria; phylum Bacillota; class Clostridia; order Christensenellales; family CAG-138; genus UMGS946. The sequence goes on along the minus strand of CAYSKA010000003.1, from coordinate 8,395 downwards.
CGTCCAGACGGCCCGTATTGAACTTAATGCCGCCCTCCGTCAAGCCGGCCGTTCTTCCTCTGGTTATCCATGGAGGATTCGAGTCGCTTCCCAACTCCAGCGCCAGGTGCGGCCTGAGCGTAACGTTGAATTTATACCACAGTATTTGACCCGCTATCGTGACCTCAACGTCAAAGCTCATCTTTATTGCTTTATATGCTTCGATCCTGGCTGCTACTGACGCTTTAGCCTTTGCATAAAGCGTGAGGCCCAGATTTTTGAAGCCCACGTACACCACGACCTCGCCAACTACCCCGATGGTTGCGCTCAGCGAATAATACAATGACTGCTCATTTGGCAGTCCTTTTGGCTGATAAAAGGCCAGCAGACCGTCGAAGATTCCATACAGCATAAGCGAAGCGCCTATCCTGTAGCCCAAAGTAACGCCGCATTTAAAGCTTCCTTCAAACGTCCTTTCAATTCCCAGTGAAAGGCCAAGTCCCATTAAAAGCACCGTTGTAAAGGCTCCGTCTTGTACGGCGGGCAGATTTTTCGCTGACGCCGCGTCAAGATATCCAAGCTTTATTCCGCCATACCCTCCATAAACTCCCACAAACAGGCCGAACGACTTTGAAAAATCCTCGCCCTTGGGGAACCCGAAGTCAATGTAGAACTTGCCGTCCGTGTATACCTCGGCGTACATCTTGCCAAGGATTATGGCAAAGGCGCCGAAATCCAGCCTTCTGATCTTATCGGGCGCCACGAATTCGGCACGGAACATGCCAACCGATTCCGACACCTTTTGATACTGCAGATCCACCAAAAGCCCCTTGAGCATGGAGAGGGCGCCGCCTGCGTCTTTGTCAACCTCTACCCGCACGCCATACAGCTCGGGATGCGCGATGAGCACATAGGAACGCAGTCCGCCCAGCAGCTCAAATTCGGTACCTGCGAAAAAGCCTGTGGAATCGCTGAACGCTATATTGGGTTTGTGATCCGTCCCATTATCACCTATCAGCACTTTCAGCTCAGCAACCTTATCCGCGGTGGACGCCGCTGCCATAACGCTGCTTAGGTCGAGCTTATAGCCCATGCCCAGGAAGCTGAGGTCAAACACCGGGCCGCTGCCCGTGGCCGCGGGCGGCTGGCCGTCAACAGCGTCCCATGTAAGGGGGTCGCTTTCCGAATAGCTCTCATCCAGGAATTTTCCCGTCAGAACCATAAATACCTTCTTGTCTGAGGATGAGTCAGACACCTTCTTATAGGTAACGCCTACCTTCTCAATGTCCATTATACCTGGTATGGATTTATTGACCTGATACAATAGGGAAACGCTTTCGTCGGTCATATCGTACTGCAAGGAGATATCGGAGAGGTTTATATCGTTTAGCACCGCCCACGGGCCGGTAAGTTTAAAGCCCTGGTTTGGATTAACCTGCCTGATCAGGCTTTCGACAACCTCCCCAAAGCTCATGCCGCCCAGGGACAGGGTGAGTATATGGTGGTCATCGCTTCCCACTTTCCTCGTCCCATAGGTCGCCTGCGCATACAGGTCCTTAAACTGTACCTGGAACTGGAACTCCCTTCTCTCTGTATCAAAGAAATCGTCAACCTGGGCCGCTACCTTAAACGCTCCCAGCTGGAACATGAGCATAGCCGCGGCAAACAGGCTGGACTGGTCATCCCCTGTCTTTTCCTTTTCAAGATGTATATAGCCATTCACTTCTTCTGAAAGGTTTTTGCCAAGTATGTTTATGCTCCATTTGCCCTCAATGCCAGCTTCGATCTTAAACCGGTCGCCCTTGCCGCTGATGCCCATGTAAAGGTCGGTCAGAGTAAGATTATTAACGCCCTCGTCCTTGTTTTCGAGTATGTCCCTTTGCATCACCTGCTCGACAAGCTGCAGTACGTTTACTTCGCCGCTGCCAAGGCCGCCTTCAAACCACCAGTCCCCGTTATCATAGTCCGCCTCAAGGTCAAAGGAGAACGGCTGAGGCTGTCCCGCGCCCTCAGGCGTCTGGCCGTCGGGCGGAGGTTCGTTGAACGATAAAGAGCCGCCAAGGGAAAAGGCTTTGCTGCCCTGCTTTATGTCAGCGCTTGCGAATACCTTTTTAAGGTTGACGCTAAGGTCGCCTATTTTGAACTGGATCAGGTCGTCAAGCTCGGCATATATGCTGAAGGAACGATTGCCTGGCGAGGCGTATACGTCCAGCCGTCCCAGCTGGTTCTGGGCGGCCGGATGGGCGCTGCCGCTTCCAGAATCCCACTCCCCAGGAATATCCGCGCCCATTTCGCCCGCAAGCTGTGAAAGCGTGATCTGTTCCCCAGGGCTTTCCCACGGATCGTCCGACCACACGAGATGGGCCTGCATATCCATGTCAGGCAGATCGGCCGACGCGCTCAGCTTCAGCGTTGTTTCGCCTATGCCAAAGCTCAGCTGGCCTGCTGCGTGAGCGGTCATAAGGTATTCGTCCGGACCCGAACCCCAGGTCACCTGCCACAATACGTTGAGGGAATCCAGGCTTGCCTTTGGTATAGGAAGGTTCCATGGCTTTGATATGCTGAACAGCGCCTGCATATCGGACAGGGACATGCTGAAATTGTCGCCCACGTTCGCGCCTACCCTCAGCCTGTACAGCTCGAAGAAGTCAAGGATATCGGCGGGCATGGAATCCGTCGGCAGGAGTTCGCTCCCGCCTTCGTCCAGCCCGGCAAGGCTTCCGAAGAAGTTGATTATATCCGAAATCCCAAGGCCGGTTTCAAAATCGGCCGTAAGCGGCCAGTAGCTGTTGCTGCCAAACAGCGGCACGGTAAATTTAACCGGGGTTGTAAACCCGCCAGGCTGCATCTGTATGGTTATATAGGCAAGGCTTATACGGTCGAAGGATTCACCGTCAGGGTCCTCCCCGCCGCTTACCAGGTATAAATCCACGTCGCACGGGAGGGGGGACGCGCTTCCCGAAACGGCCTGGAACATGTCGTTAATTACCCCGCCCAGGTTGACCTTAAGCTCGAACGGCATGGAATCCTCAAACGAGAAGCCGTCCGGCAGGCCCGCCCTGCCGGATATTTTGACTGAGGCATAGTAGTTGCCCGAAATGCCTTCAATAAGATTTTGATAGATCCCCCAAACGGTTCCCGTGCCGCCTGTGAAGAATATCATCGCGTTCTCAATCGTGAAGGGCATATCCGAGTAGGCCGTATCGGAATTGGCTTCAAGTCTGATTACGCCTTTTGCGGGAGATACAAGCTTGAAATGCTGCAGTATGCTGTCCTTATATGTATAGAACCCGTCCTCGACCACACGGCTTTGCGGCAGCCCGCCGAAAAACTCGTCAAGCGATCTTCCTTCGCTAGGCGCCTCCCATTTGTCAAGTTCCAGATAAAGCTCAAAGTATACGTGGCCATCCTTTTCGCTGAAACTTATTTTGACCTCTTTGGTGTTTCCAGCGCTAGTGATAGGTGGCAGGCTCAGCTTGGCAGTTGCATCGAAGGGCTCTCCGTCGTTTCCTAACTGCTCGATTTTAAACGTTATGGAATCGCAGCGCGTCATGTCGAACAGCGGGTCTATATCCGTCAGGTCATAGCCTGAGTATTCGCCAAAACGGTTCAGCGTATAGTACGGCTGTTGTCCACTATCTTGATTATCATATAATAATTTTCTAAATTCAAATATAGTCATGTGCTAACTCCTTTCTTAGCTTGCTCTGCCGCGCTTAATGGCGCGCGGACGGTCCGCGCTGGCAGCAGGGGATTTACTGATGTTTTTGTTGGTTTTCTTACAATCAAATGGGGACTGCTTTGTTCTGATGTTTGCGCAGTCTGTTTGTGATGAGTCATATACCTCGCTGGGGGCTTGTATGTATCGATTGCTCCAGCCGCCATCCACAGGCGTAGGTGAAGAGTCCCTATATTGGAGCGCTCTGAAATACAAGCTGCCGTCGTCATTCTTTTGCAATATGCTATAAATGGGCATGCTTGTTTTGTACAGGCCATAGCACTTATTCTCTTCCTTGACGGTCCCATCTAAATTGGCATAGATGAAGTGCTCGGTTTCATTGACCTTATTATTGTTTTTAAAATAACAATATGTAACGTCGAGGAAGTTGCGTCCAGGGTGGCCATACTTGTTATTGTATCCCGCGCTTATAGCAACCCCCTGCGGTTTGTAATTATTCAGGAATTGGCTATATATCTCCCATTTGTTTTGTCCATTGCTGCTAAATTTTCCGCGCGACGTTAGATCGGAGCCGTGGTGAGGCGCCGTCATTACGTTTGCGTTGACGTAATTAGTTTTGTCTGCATTATTATTTAAGTGGGCCATAGCCTCAACTGTAGTGTCGCCCGTCATTAGGTATTTACCCTTTCCTGTGTCCCATAACGAGACTATGGAAGCGCGATTCTCTGAGCTTCCTTCATGATCACTAATTTCTACTATAGAATCGCCCTTTGTAGATATAAGATGCACCTTTGCTCCCGTTACGTTGTCTATACTTACAGTAGTGTCGTTCGTGCCGATAGGCATATAAATAGCATTTTTAGTAGCATCAGTAAACAAGTTGAATGCTTTACTTATATTATTGTCTCCACCATAATAGGAATTGCCGACAACAGGGGGCGAGACGGGAAGGGCAGGATTGTTAACGTTATTATTTACATAATCATAATTAATTTTCTCATCCATTATGGCTTCGAACCCGCTTTTAATATCTTCTTTTATTTGGCTATTATAGGTTTTAGGCAATAAGCCTTCTAGTTGATTAAGAACATCTGTAGTGACAGTGTCCTCAATCACCATTTCATTTCCATCATTAATTTTGACTTTATAGCATTTTTTATACTTGCTTAGTTTAATA
>CAYSKA010000003.1:0-3550 GCA_964431505.1 uncultured Oscillospiraceae bacterium | reverse complement strand
CTTATTTTTTCCCCATTTCGGAATATTGCTTTAAGTTGCCTGCCTCCTTTATATAATACATAGGTCGCCTCGCTACCATTGCTTTTTTTTCTTAATTTTTGCTTTACGTTGCTATTTCTTAATGTTTTTGTTTTCCTAGGGGCCTTGGCCTTACTTACTGAATCATCCTCTTCGACCAAAATAACAGTTTGACCCAAATATTCCTCAAGAAACTTAAACTTATTATGATGGTCGGCGTCCCGATGAGTGAGGATTAATGTATCGATATATGGCGTTTGTGAGGTTGTTTGTGGGCCATATTTTACAGTTCCTCTTTTTAACATACGTTCCTTTAAATATTGGTAAGAGTATTCAATGTAGGTCTCTTCCTTTGAATTGTCGCTGCCGCAGTCCACCATGCCCAAATATACGAGCTTCTCTTCACTTGTAGCGTTCTCTCTCCCATATATCTCTATCAGGTTGCACGCGCCCTGCCCCATTGGGAGCACGGTCATTATCGAATTTGTAACAGTATACATATACTTTCTCCTTTCCTATTTTAAATAGCCGGCGTACCAGCCAAGGCTTTCGCCATCGCTGAAAATGAATATGTCGTTTGAGCCAGGCGGGAGCGAAATGCCCAAAAGCTTGAGCGCGAAGTGGTGAAGCTGCAATATATAGTCGCGCTCCCCGTTTTCCACGTCGTCCTGCGCGATCAGCTCGATTGAATTGAACCCGAGGTTCAATATGCCCATAATGTCCAAGCCCTCGGTGTTAAGTCCCATGGGGAGCTGCATCCCTATGAACAGCATAGGCTCTCCGGCTTTGCCGCCTGAGCTCCAGGCGGTAAGCAGGCGTATGTCCAGGGGAACCCCCTTTTGCCCGCTTCCAAAGTCGCCCAGGTGGACCTTCCATACAAGGCCGTACCAGTCCCCGCTGAGCTTGCCCTGCTTTACAGGGCACGTTATAGAGCCATAGCCCATGCCCTCTGGGGTTAAATCGTCGTTCCCAGACACCATCTTTTCAAATTCGCAGACAAACCTGTCCTTGAAGGAATTGGGGCGCATGGAGCTGCCTTTTATGTCAAATGAGATTGAGTCGTACAGCACGCTAAGCTGCATATCGCCGCCTATGGCTATCTGAAGGCCGTGATAGGCCAGGCCCTCAACGTTGTCCTGGCCGCTGCTTCCGTAGCTGAACAGATCGCAGCCGTCTGGATTGATAAAGTCGAGCGTGCCGCTCAATGTGAATATCCCGCCCTTGCCATCCGTGTCAAAGCTGCATTGAACGCTCTCAACGGATAAGCTGGAGATAGCGCTTGAATCAAGGCTGTAGCTGACAGGATTTCTAAGTGTAAACGAATAGTTGTGAAGATCGCCGGTGTTCTGATATACGCCGTCGAGCAGCATGCAGTTTCCGCTCTTGGCTCCCTCAATGACGCAGTTTGATCCAAACAGCCTGTTTACCATCAGTTCGCAGGCGCAGTAGATCATATCCACCCCGGAGTCCTCTCCGCTAGCCCCATTTTTCATGCAGATGACGGCGTTGTTCGTTACAAAGCCGACCTCGTCCGTTTCTTCGGCGTTTACGATCATGGAGTTCGGCTCGTACAGCGCCACGCTGAATACGGGCGAGCGCGACAGCTGGCATACGCCCTGCTCAGAGCTCAGCTCGCCCATGGGAAGTATGAGATGATGAGCGTAAACCTTCTCCGGATCCATGCTATTAACGATCAGGCTAAGTTTTTTGGGCATATCTTTTGCTTGTACAGGGCAGTTGAGAACTATAGTCCCTTCAAAGCCAGGGTCGTTGACTGTGCTGATGAAATGTTCAAAGCCCTTCCTGGGATTTCCGTTTTCGTCCAATGCCCGTCTATAGGCAGCCTGGAAAACAGCATGGTCTCCATAGCTTCGTCCCCCGGGGCTCATCAGCTCCAGTATGCTGTTGCCGGTATGCTTCCGCTTAAACAAAAACGCGGTTCTGGTCGTACCCGAGCTGCGCCAGCTGGATTCGGCCTCCACGCCCGACCCGTTAGCCGGTTCTTTAAGTACGAAGTCAAACGCGCCCGTTTCAACGCGGCACTCATCAACGAACAGCGCTTTACTGATCGTTTCTTCAGATGGGCCGTTGGAGATATCGGGCTCCGTGTAATAAATGAATATATCCTGTTGGTTCAACATGCCGTTAAGGCCTTCGCAGTATCCGGATATATATACATTGGGCTCCGCGCTCTGAGCTATATTGGTGTTGGCCAGATATAGGCGGTCCCATTGGCCGTTGGCGCCCATTCTGTACATGAGGCCGTCTAAGCACGTTGCGGCGCCCTTTTGAGCCGCTTTCTGGCCGCTTGTCAAGCCGATTTCGTTATTTCTTAAATTTGAAATGCCTTTGTCTATAGTTTCAATAAACTTCTTGGGCAGCGCCGCGCCTATCCCGCAATAGGGAACAACCGGTACGGTTAAGCTTTCCTCAAGGGTTGTTTCATCGGCGTTTAAACCTTTCTGGTCAAATATATTGGCGGGAGATTTGCAAATCCTTGTGTATTTTGTACCGGCCCTAAACTCTGCCCACGCCGCTGTGAACGTGTCGTTGGGCGCGGTTTTGCCAGGCTGCTCCAACGCCCCGCGTACCGAGATGCTTGACTGGCAATGCGGATGGAATATAATTGAGCCTCTTCCCTTTTCGTATGTGAGATACTCGCGCCCATTAAAATCAAGCATCATCGTACCATCGCCGCGGGCAATGGAATACCTTCCGCGCGGCCCGATGTACAGCTTATCGCCCTTGTGCTCGAACACGAGGCTGCGCTCCTCCTCCGGGGAGATGGCTACCTCATGCCCGTATATGGAATTAAAGTTCGTAACCAGAGGAGCTTCGGCCTCAAGCGTGAAAAACGTAGCCCTCCCGTTTAGCGGGGCAGACGGGTTTACAGCAGCGCTTGCGGATGCGGCCTGGCCGCTTTTAAACAGCGGATAATGGATATACCTGTTGCTGTCAACGGCGTATTCAAAGCCTGAGTTCAATCCGTCGAGCAGTCCAGCGCTCTCTGAAAGTGAAAAAACAACCGAGCCTGCCAACTCGCCGCAAAGCTCCAAATGGGCCGAAACCGCGTTAAAGGCAAGCTCTTCCTTTGTCAGTGATAAAACGTTCAGGCCGGCGGGCGCGGCAAAGGTTATCCTTGCGTCCCTATACAGCGCTTGGACATTTTGCGCAAACGTAAGCGCATATTCACCAACGCTTATATCGCAATCTTCTACAAGTTGTTTTTCAATACTTTGACTTTTAAGCTTAATAAACGAATATCCCGATTCAACGGTCTGTCCCTTTATCCAGATAATTGAGCCGCATCCGATCCGGTTCAGGATGTAAACCAGATTATCCAGAAGCGGGCCATCCGCTATATAGCCGTCTGGAATAAAGACATAGCTTTGATCTTCAAAGCGGTCTGAGCGGCCATTGATAATTTCGGCCTCATCCTTAAAGAATAGAATGTACTTGTGTTTTAATTGTACATATTTGTAATTTTTATGTGTTTTATACATTATAACACCTCCTGCTCTAAGATATTGGA
>CAYSKA010000002.1:0-28052 GCA_964431505.1 uncultured Oscillospiraceae bacterium | reverse complement strand
CTTTTTTACTGGTCTTTTGTCTGATGTATAATAGCTGTAATAATATTTTTCACATATTGATTGAGTTTCCTCATACAGTTGATCACCATCGCCCGCGATCAAATTATAGCGAAATAAAGCAATAGTGCCACCATTTTTTAATAGACGGAAGGCTTTAGGACATCCGGTTTCAGCATCTACCCAATGGAAAGCGGAAGCTGCATATATCAAATCGTAGCTATCTTCATTCAATACAGCATCCTCAAATGTGGAAGTGATTACACGCAATCCCTTATAGCCCACAAACTTTTTAAGTAAAAACTCCGACATATTTTCACTTAATTCCACGGCTGTTATATCATAACCTGCATTTAGGAAAGGAGCAGTTGCCTTTCCCGTCCCGGCCCCTATCTCAATCGCTCTTTTGCTTTTATCCTGTCCGCAATATGCAATAACATCTTCAAATAATCTATCAGGATATTCCGGCCTTATTTTGTCATAATCTTCGACGATTTCATCAAAATGATTTCTTCTGTCACGTTCCCATCCCGTTGCACTATTTTCCATTTTGTTACCTCATCAAATATCAATTCATTGTGTCCCAGTCCGCTTCTCTTGATAAGATTGTAACATGTTTCCTGTTAATTGCCCACCTCATTTGGGACACGCCTATGAATAGTCATCCGAAAAAACAAAAAAAGTTTGGGAGCAGTACCAACAAGTCATTTTTCGCAAGTGCGGCCACGCTTCCTATGCCTGCTCCGTAATTTCTTTACCTTGACAACGGGGAAAGGAAGAGAAAGTAGAGGAACATATCGCACCTATCAATTTGATGTGGAATGACAAGCAGCATTCGCTCCGCAAAAGAGCATAATTCTCATATTTTTTTATCACTGTTTATAATTCCTTGTCAAGTTTGGGCGTGAAAAAAGCGTCAAACGGCATTTTGAAGCCGCTCACACAAGAATACCCAAGGTCGCAGAAAGATAGTACTTATACGGATTTGCAACATTTCCTCGTTGCCACAGCAAACGGGCCATTCCACTATTTTTATTGATGTAGATGGATGCGTTTTACCCGATGCATCACAAATAGCAGTAAAAGGCAAGGGTAAATTGTTATATGAGTGCAGTAGAAGCCGCTTGTATTCACAGAAGGCTTCCCATATAATATGTATCAGAGGCAAAAGCCAAAAGCTATATCTCCCATTGGTTTTTATGAGGATAATAGCCTGCGACCCTGCGTTATCCTTTGCTCTTTTAAATATAACGTTAAGGGTTAAGTACGGGGGAAAGCAGCCGTTTAGGTCGCTAGCCAAACGGTTAGCCGGGTACGATTCAGTTTCCAAGCCGTTCTTGCGCAGCAACGTTCTGTGAGGGCGGTTATTAAAGGTTAGGCAGTATGAGCGATGCCGGCCTACTGGCATTAACCCGAAAACCTGATTTAATTACCGGTCAAGCACATCAAAAGCTTTTGGTGTACCTGACGATTGGAGCACACTTGCATCAAAAACCTGCAGCGCTAGCGGCCATATTATCGCTAAAACGATTGGAGCGACAGGAATATTAGAGGGGACGCCCAGCTATGACAAGGAGGCAGGCGGCATGGATATAGGTATATCGGCTAAAATAAGGAATAGGGTCGAAGAGCTTGAAAAAAAGCTGCTCTCCCCATACGCGTCGCTGTCATGCGAGACAAGGGGACGGGAACAGCCGATGGAGCCGTGTCCGGTAAGGACCGACTTTGTGCGGGACAGGGACAGAATCGTTCACTGCAAATCCTTCAGGCGGTTGAAGCATAAAACGCAGGTGTTTCTATCCCCGGCAGGCGATCATTACAGGACACGGTTAACGCATACGCTTGAGGTATCGCAAATCGCCAGGACAATAGCAAGGGGGCTTAGGCTCAATGAAGACCTGACCGAAGCGATATCCCTTGGGCATGATTTGGGGCATACACCCTTTGGCCACGCGGGAGAGGCCGTATTGAACCGTTTGGTGCCAGGCGGTTTTGAGCACAACGCGCAGAGTCTAAGAATCGTAAGTCTGCTTGAAAATGGGGGGAAGGGGCTTAATCTGACATTCGAGGTAAGGGACGGCATAGTAAATCATAAAAAGGGCGGGTGTCCGGCTACGATCGAAGGCGAGGTTGTAAGCATAGCGGACCGGATAGCATATATAAATCACGACATTGACGATGCCCTGAGAGCGCAGGTACTAAAGGCTGAGTATATACCAAAGAGCTGTACCGCCGCCCTTGGCAGCGCACATGGGGACCGCATAAACACTATGATAACGGATGTGCTGTTAAACAGCATGGATAAACCGCACATTGCAATGTCCGGTGAGGTAGGGCGGGAGTTCGAAAAGTTAAGGGATTTTATGTTTGAAATGGTATACTATAACCCGATAGCGAAGAAGGAGGAGGGAAAGGCGGCACGTGTAATAGAGCAATTATATCTATATTATCTAAGGCATATAGACTCATTGCCGGACGAATTTAAATTGTATATCGAACCGGACGGACGGGAACGCGTTGTTTCCGATTATATCGCATGTATGACGGACAGATATGCTGTTAACGATTATGAAATTAAGTTTGTGCCAAAGGGATGGGCATGATAACATACTATAGCATGTCAAACGCCTTAATTCTTTTATCCAGTATATACTCTACATAGCCCTTCAAAGCGGGCTTAAGCTCTTCACGGACCGTTTGAGGTAAAACTATCTTTTGTATATCGGCGTCGGGAAGTTGTATCATGCGCCTTACCGCCTCAAGGGAAAGGGCGCTGACGTAGGTCAAGCCCTTTCCCTTGCATGCGTCACATACGGCGCCGCCGTTTGCAGCTGAAAATCCGGCTTTTCTCATCATTCTTAAATCCCTGCCGCAGATGGCGCAGTGCGTAAGGGAAGGGGAATATCCTGCTATGGAAAGCGACCGGACAGTAAAGAACAACGCAAGATCCAGCGGCGAACTATCCGAATATGATAAAAAGCTTAGAGAGTGATACAGCAAGGTAAATGTGCTCTCGTTCGATTCGCCCTCAGCCATGAGAGCGTCAATTAACGAGACCATGTATGAACCTGAAGCGAATCGGTCTACGTCAGAGCTTATGGAGTAGAAGTTCTCACGAAGGTCGGCCGAATTAAGATAGTAACGGCCTTTATTATGAAATAATACCAGCTCTGAGTATGCGAATGGCTGGGATGAGGACAATAGGGGGCTTCCAGAGCGGCGGCACCCACGCGACAATACGGCTAGCTTTCCCGCTTCCCTTGTAAAAAGCGTAAGCATCCGGTCGTTATCGCGATAATCAGCATATCTGAGCACTATTCCGCTTAAGGTCACGTTCATTGTTTGCTTCTCCAAATTTTGCATCGTATTTTGCGCTATTGCGTGCGGGATAATATTTACGTACAGATCAAATAAGGGAGGGCTTATATGGATACTATAAAGCGTACGGCAGAGGAACTATGGAAGGAGTTTTCGGATACGGGCAGAATAGGAGCATATTTGATGTACAAGGCGGTTAAATCCGTTGATACATCCGGCAGGACACGGGGGACGCCAGTATAGAAATAAAAAGCTAAGGCTTAAGATATGAGCTGAATCTTCAAAAGCAACCTTTTGGTTTAAAAAGGCGTCCTTGACGCCTTTTTCTTCTATAGGATGCCTATATATTTCACACTATTCATATCCAAGCTCACGCATCACACTTATGCTGTTTCGCCAATCCTCTTTGACCTTAACCCAAACCTGAAGGTTAATCCTGCACCCAAGCAGCCATTCCATATCCTTTCGCGCATCAGAGGCAATCCGCTTTAGCATTGATCCCTGCTTGCCAATAATTATCCCCTTATGGCTGTTTCTCTCGCAGTATATCGTCGCCCATACATTACAGATGCCGGTATCCGTATTTTCGACCCTGTCTATGCATACGCCTACTCCATGCGGAATTTCCTGCCTTAACATATTTAAGGCTTTCTCCCTTATTATCTCACCAAGAATTACGCGCTCAGGCATGTCGGTTATCATGTCGGGAGGGAAATACTGAGGGCCTTCGGGGAGCAGTTCACTAAGGGCACGCTCCAGTTCCATCAACCCGGTACCCTTCATCGCGGATATCCTGAACATGCGCTTTATAAAGTCCTTAGATGACAGATATTCCTCAATTTCCTCTATGCCCGCCAGGTTGGATGCGTCAACCTTATTTATTACGGCAACTATAGGCGATTTTGCCGAGGCAAGCCTGCCTATCAGCGCCTCATCCTTAGGGCCTATGCCTCTTAGGGCATCTATAACAAGCAAAACGGCCTCCACCTCGTTCAGCGTTTCATATGCGGATTTTAGCATGTATTCACCGAGCCGGTTTTTAGGTGTAGTTACCCCAGGAGTATCCAAAAATACAATTTGGTACCCTGATCTGGTCATAACCCCCATTATCCTGTTGCGCGTTGTCTGGGCGCGATCGGAAACTATCGATACCTTCTGCCCTACAAAGGCATTGGTAAGCGTTGATTTACCAACGTTTGGAGAGCCGACTATTGATACAAACCCCGAACGATAACATTGCCCGCTCATGGTCTTACATCCTGTGGAGCAAACGCATATGGGAAAAGCTCTCCAAATCGCATAACCTTATATTTGCCAACGCCGTTTGAACATATCACGGGCATATCGTCATCGCAGAACTCGGACAGCGATTGCCTGCATATTCCGCAAGGTACTGTAAAATTGTGACTGTCCGATACTATGGCCAGAGCGTCAAAGGCGCGCTCGCCTTCGTATATCGCCTTAAACAGCGCAGTCCTTTCTGCACAGTTAGTAGCTCCATATGAAACGTTTTCCACATTGCACCCGAGATAATACGCTCCGGTTTCACCCTTAATACACGCGCCGACACGGAAGCCCGAATACGGGACATACGCCCTGTCGCGCGCATCGTTGGCCATTCGCAGCATATTTTTTATCTCCAGATCGTGTATGGGCTTCATCTTGCACACCCCATTTCACGTAATATTTGGTCCTGAAGAGCAGTCATTTCCTCCTCATCCTCCTTGAGTATATGATCAAAGCCAAGCAGATGAAGCATCCCATGTATCGTAAGAAACGCCAGCTCACGTTCAATAGAATGCCCATATTCATCGGCTTGCAACCTGGCCCTATCAACCGATATAGCTATATCGCCTAAGAAGGCGTCCGGCTGAGACAATAGCATAAAACCCTCGTGCGCTGGAAAGCTCAACACATCGGTGGGTGAGTCTATTCCCCTGTATTCCCTGTTCATGCGCCTTATTTCAGCATCGTCAACTATAGCTACGGTAACATCTCCCTGGCGCCCTCTGTTATCAAGCGCTGCATTGACAGCCATGGCAATTATGTATTGAAGGCTGCCATCTAAGCCCTCGACGCGAACGAGTATATCCAGCATAATCTAAACCTCCAGCGCATGTTTAAATTCTCATACACGATCATTCAGGGTACTCTATGCGCTCGTGCAGCAGTCCAAGAAACGTCTTAAGAAAAGACCGTTCCACAATAGATATCTGTGCAAGCGTAAGAGGGGCGTTCATAAGTAAACCGTCCTTATCGGAATATTTTGACGCTATTACTTTATGAACCATTTCTTCCACTTTGGCCTTATCGGCCGAGTTGATGGAACGCACGGCGGCTTCGCAACAATCGGCAAGCATAACGATGGCGCTCTCAACAGAGGAGGGCCGGCTTCCCGAATAGCGGAAATCCTTTTGATTCACAGGCGTATCGGAATCCTGCTGCGCCTTGAAATAAAAGTAAGCCATTAGTGAGTTCCCGTGATGTTCTCCGGCGATCTTAATAACATCCGAAGGAAGCCTGTACTTTTGCAGTAAAACAACGCTGTCATGCTGATGCGCTATTATTATTGACGCGCTTTCAGCGGGGCTTAGCGTATCATGGATATTTTCGTTTGGATCCTGGTTTTCTTTAAAGTACTTGGGTCTTCTAAGCTTGCCAACGTCGTGGAAATAGGCGCCTACGCGCGCAAGCGGAGCGTTGGCCCCAATCGCCTCGGCGGCCGCTTCGGCAAGGGAAGCAACCATTGCCGAATGGTGATAAGTACCGGGCGCCTCGGTCATAAGCTGCTTTATAAGCGGATGGTTTGTGTTTGTCAACTCATTTAACCTGGCACCGGTAGATATATCAAACAGGCTTTCCCAAACAGGGGAGGTACCCGCGCACAGCACTGCGGCCAACAGACCGCCGCCGACCGTAAGCGCCGTATCCTTCAATACGTTAACGGCAGGTGAACCAAGCGCAATATACACGCATATGACAATTAGCGCGGCCGCGGCTCCGCCTACGAGTCCGGCGGTAATAACAGTACCGCGTTTTTGAGCCCTTCTAAGAATCAGCGTGGACGCAATGCCGCCAAGAACAGCGCCAAGGAATGCAATTACAGTATTGCTGTTAAATATTTCACTTCCTTGTCCGCCGGCAATCAGTCCCATAATAGCTCCCGAAAGCACGGATACAGCGTATGCGGGCCGTTCGCCTACAAGCAAGGCTGTCATCATGGCAGCTATTATGTAAGGCATAAAATGAATGGATAGCATGCGGCAGGCCCACGATGACAACAGCATCATCAAAAGCGCGATTGCTATGATTGACATCTGCCTTAAGTTGTTTAAGACGCTCTTGCAGCAGAAGTACATATATGCAAAAAATGCTCCAAAGGCTATTAGGACATATATGGCTATGCCGACGTGCGTAAAAATGTCTGCGCTAGCGTCTCTTATAATGCCAAGGTCACACAGAAGTGTGTATTGTATGGCGGTAAGCCTGCTTCCCTCGGATACTATCACCTCTCCGCTTTTTATTATCTCGTCCGTAACGGCAAGCGCCGCCTCATTGCGGGCGTCCTCAGTGGCCTTCTCATCAATAAGATATGTAGGCTGTATGTACCTGTCAAAAAGCAGGCCGCCAACACCTTTGAGCTCCTCGGTGATGCCTCCCGACGCATTGAGTTCCCTCATGCATAAATCCCGTACAGAGTCTACCTTTTCAGCTGAAAGCATGGCCAGGTTCGTGGTGATCTTTGGTGCCACGGCGTTATATAAAAGCTGCACAGTCGATTCTGAGGCTGCCAAAAGTTCAAAAAGCTGGTTTTGGCTTACCGGAATCGTAAGTATATTCATAAGCTCCTGTATGTTTGCGGTATCGCTTATAGCTGTGCTCCATTGTTCAGGAGTCATGTTAGGCGCATCGGCGCGTTTATCCTCATACAGCATCAGCAAGGCTCTTGAGCGCATCGATTTTACTGAATCAAAGAACGCCTCGGTGTCATAGATAAGGCTGTTCTTTAATTCTTCATCAATGCGGTATACAGGCGCGGTATTTTCCCTGGCGGCATTTCTGAGTATTTCTGTGGCTGCCTCATTTTTTATATCCCTGTTGGCGTATATCGTCCTTGTAACCGTGTCCCCCACTTCGAGCTCATAGCGCGGAGGCGTAAGCGATAAACAAGCAATAAGGTAGCTCAAAACAAGCGCCGTTATCAAAAGCAACATCGACACTAACGGTTTATAGCGTGTAAATAACTTATTTCCCCCCGCCTTTTTTACCATCCTATACATCCCCAAACAGTTTTATTGGTTTTGCGGTTCCCTTTTAGTTGTCCTGTCGTATGCCTTTATAATGCGCTGCACCATCTCGTGCCTGACAACATCCTTATGGGTTAAGTATATCATGCTGATGCCCTCCACGTCATTTAAAACTCCTAAAGCGTGAACAAGACCGCTTTTACGCTCCCTAGGGAGGTCAATCTGCGTTATATCTCCGGTTACCACCACCCGTGATCCTTCGCCAAAGCGTGTAAGGAACATCTTCATCTGTTCAATCGTGCAGTTCTGCGCTTCGTCCAAGATGATATAAGCGTCATTCAGCGTACGCCCGCGCATATACGCAAGCGGAGCGACTTCGATTATTCCGCGTTCGCTCAGGCTTTTAAAACCCTCTGAACCAAGAAAATCATATAGTGCGTCATATAGCGGCCTGAGATACGGATCGACCTTATTTTGCAGATCCCCCGGGAGAAAGCCCAGCTTTTCACCTGCCTCAACAGCAGGACGCGTAAGGATTATTTTGGATACTTCTTTATTTTTATAGGCCAAAACAGCCATAGCTACTGCAAGATACGTCTTGCCAGTTCCGGCGGGGCCGATGCCAAATACGACTGTATGCTGCTTTAACGCCCTTACATAGCGTTTCTGTCCAAGGGTTTTGCACTTAATTTGTCTTCCCTTATTGGTAAAGGCTACAACGTCGTCCATAAGCTCTTCAATAAGGTCGGCGTTCCCCTCTTTGGCTAGGTCAATAGCATAGCGAATTCTGCTTCTGTCTATTGCCTCGCCGCGCCTAAGCATGGTCATCAGCTTGTCGGTTACGGTTTTGGCCAGCTTAACCGATTCCTCGTTACCACTGACCCTCACGCAATCGGATTCGGTTGTCATACGCACCCCTGTTTCCTCTTCAATTATGCGCAGGTTTTCGTCGAATACGCCGAACAGCCTGATAAGCTCGTCCATCGATTCGGCTTCAATCCGGTCGGTTATTACAGCCGGTTTTTCACCGGGCCTGTCAATCGCCTCTTTATCTAATACGTTATTATCTTCCATATTGACCATTTGCCCGATATAGGCATATTATCTCCTTATAAAAGCATTAAAAGAAGTCTTTATGGCAGAGGCAAATCCGTAATTGGACGTACCTCGCCTATATCTTCCTCTGTCGTAACATTTATCACCGCAACCATGGATCCGTCTTCCTGTAGGGTGAGCTCGCTCGACTTAGATAGTATGCGCGCATTCTTAGGAATAATTGACGAGAGCTTTTGGTCGGCCATAACAATTACGGCCTCGCGAAGCTCAGTCTCTGTCGCGGTATGGGCCACCCCCTGCAATTCATAGCATTTTCCGCTTTTAATCACCAGCGGAAGAAACAATCCATTTATAGGTGATTCCCGTTCCACCTGGGTTTCATACTCCTGAAACTCCCCAGTGTTACTCTTAACGCATCGGCCAAACAGCCATATCTCAGTGTACTCAATTACACGGCCGGTTCGGGCAAGGCTGGTAAGCTCAGGTCCGGCTTTAACGGAAAAGCTGTATGCTACCTTCGCCTTAACTGTTCCATCGGCATGTACCATATATCCTGGAGCGCCCTCGGTCCTAAGGTCGCCGTTTATCAAAAGGTCGCCGGCTCGTACCGCCTGGCCAAGCTCTACCTTGGGCTTGCCTTTCAGGGCCAAAATCTCTGTTATTACTCCATCCTTTGCGGCATATATGCTGACCGGAGAAGTATCCATTGTGTTATCGGGCTCTTTGTCCGCTTCAACGATCTCAACTTTAAGCACAACGCCGCTAATGCTTGCGCCCGCCCAGGCAATACGGCCATCCATAGCCTTAAGCTGGTTCCCAATATCAGCTGTTACTAATCCGCTTCGGGTAATGCCGGATTTAACCGACATATCGTCAAGCATTCTGCGTACTTCCGCTTCCTCTATCTGGTAGCACCCCTCGATGTCAATAAACCATACATAGCGGGATGCAACAAATAGCGCCGCTAATACCAATATCCACCCCAGAAGCAGAGCACCTCTGGAACGCCGCCTGATAAAGGCAAAAGGAACGCCGCGTTTGCGGACAATATGCACCTTGCAATGGAGTTTTCTAACCAAAGGGCGCAATTTATAAAAGTCCTCAAGCGTGACATAAGCTGTAATCGTGAGACGGCCTTTCCGGCGGACGCCCCAAATGCCTATGCCGTTTTGCAAAGACAAATTGACGAAGCGCTCAATTCCCTGCCCTTCGACTTGTATCATAACATATCCCAACAGATAATTCCATACGGAAGGTTGCATAATGAATAATCCCTCGAAATATTTACATTTTAGTCTTTTTCTTACCCTCGAAATTAACGCCGTATATGATTCCTGTCACATACAGGCGTTCCAGGCTCAACTCCTTGAGTACAAGGTCAAGCCCTATAATGCTCAGCAGTCCAATGGGTGTGTTGAGCCTGATAACGTCATCGGAGTATTCATATATGCCGCTATGATTCTCAATCAACATGGTTTCATTGCCTATCAGCGTTAACTTTGGCACATCCAGCACTATATCTTCCGGCAGATCAAGCATTTCCGCCATCCTTTTGCGGAGCTTAATTTTACGCTTAGCCAAATTAGAACCCTCCCCCGACGTCATTATAAACAAGCATGGGTGTATACAAATGTTTATGCTCCATATCGTATTTAAAGCACAATATGATAATGCGGCGAAGATATCCTCAGTTGACAAGGGTAAGCACGCCTGGAGGGCGGGATTTGGCCCATATCTTATGTTCTCGTCGCTTGAAATAGCGCTGATAGTGCCGCGCTCATCGGCCTTGAACTGGCCACAAATCCGGCTCCCTGGGGTCTCCTGAGGGTATGCTTATAAAAACGAACCGGCGGGATCCAGCCATAAAAAATGTGCTGAATAACAAAAGGACGGGGGAGAGACGTTTAAGTCCGTCCTTCCCACGTCCCTTTCTGAACGCTTAACTATCCATATAAGATCACTTGTTAATTTATTGAGATGAATTATACGCGCTCCCTTTTCAAGTACCGGCGGCAAGTTTACCAAGGCTTTATCCCAGAGCGGTCGAACACATAGGCGCCGTCATGTCGGGAACCTAAACGCCTTAATACATAACTACAGTTCACGGTCTGGTTCACCTTCAGCGTATTTTCCTGTTGCAGCGCCCTCTTTTTGTGATGGCAGCCAGTCTACGCTTTTAATACCCAAGTATAGTGACAAAATCATTGCTGCAAGCATCAGGGCTGCAATAATCATTGGTTTTGGCATCAGACGTACTTTCCCTTTTTGATGATTCTGTTCGCGCATCATCAGTTAACCTCGCAACTCGGTCAATAGGGTATAAAGGCATTTTCATTGCCATCCGGACTGTTTACAAGCTGTGAAAGAAGCTGATGCGATAGATTCATCTTAGTTGGATCATCCAGATTTACCGAGTATCCCTCCATGCTGTTAAACCTGACTGCGGCAAAATCATAATCCAAAGCGAGAAGCCTATCCATTATCGACCTTACTTCTTTGGCAAAGCTCTCAGGATTCTTTACATCTTTACTCTCAGCCATGATAATAGTGCAAGCTATGTATGAGTTTTCAGCATTAAACACTCCGGCTTCATCCACAATCAGCCCATTATAGCTGTCGACATCAATCCCAATTACAAGCTCGTTTCCCTTAAGCGCGTCGCTCAGGTTCTTTTCGATGGTTCTTGCAACGGAGAACTTTGCCTCTTGCTTCGCCCTGCTTGAAGGACCATACTCATTAAAAAACTGCGACATGTATACGCTGCCTATGCTAAAAGCAATAAGCAATATACTCAACAGTGTCGAAACAAAGTCATAGCGCAGGCGCTCCCCACGCCGGACGATATACATAATTATCATCTCAAGACCAAGGGCGATCAGCACAAGGGGCGCCAGGCTCAGCAGAAATGATATATTGAAACCTGGATAAAAGATGTACAGAAGCATCGCCACTCCTGCCAGCACCAGTGTAGCGCCCATGGTTATAGTGCCTACTCTCCTCACCCGCTTGGCCGCAATCTGCACAGACGGAGTTGGTTCGGCTGATGAAGAGTTTTCATTATTCATCTTTCTTTCCTCCGTATCCTTTAATTTCACCGTTGTCGCTCTTTTTTCTACCCTTGACAAGCATGACGCCCAGCACTATCAGGACCAGGGATACAAATATGTCCGGAATACTATTATATATAGGGTATGGGATATTAACGCCATACTGGCTAAGTATCGGCAGTATAACGGAGTCGATGGTCAGCCATAGACCAACCAGGCATAATAGTACGCCAAGCCAAAGATGGCGTTTGCTAAATACCGCTTTCAAGCTGCCGGTATTTTTCCCACTAACGCTGATTAGACGTTTTTCTTCGCTAAGCCGGCCATCTTCATCCAGGTTTTTAAGCTGGAAGGTTTTAAAAAACGCATAAAACCAGATTACTGGCAATATCAAAGCCATAAGCGAAAAGGAGGTTGCTGAGGCCAGCCATATAACAGAGCAGAACATAAACATTATTAAGGTGCCAAGCCGCATTGCCCCAAGATACATCATACCGGCCCCGGGTATCATTGCCAGTACAAACGTGAGGAACGTATTTTCATTCTTCATAGTCAGTATTCCTTTCAAAAGAAATTAGATCGGTAAAATTGCCAAGTGCATCAATTAAAGTTTTACCAAAGTCGGAGATCGAATCGCAAACGCTTGAAAGCCCGCTGTCGATATTGTTAAAAACTCCGCTGGCCTTGCCAACGTCAATATCAAACATGCCTGTAAACCACAGGGTAAGGGCCAATACTGCCGCAAGCGCCGCTGTTGCCGCACGGTGAACCAGATTGCTTCGTTTTATACGGCGAAGCCCGCGCCGTACGCCCAATAGGCATGAGCCGTCAAGTTCTTCAAGTTCCCCGGCTTGTGCCGCGTCAACACAGCTCTCAACGCATTTGTCGCAGAACGAGAGGTGTTCAGCTATTTCCAGACGGGTAAGTTCGTCAAGCTGTTTGCCTGAGGCAAGGGCTCTGAAGGCCGCGTCGGTCAGATGCCCATTACCGTCGAAGTATTCATTTCCATTCATAACTTAAGCACCTCCTTTAGTTCTTCTCTAAGCTTAAGCTTGGCTCTGTACAGCTGCGACTGAACGGTCTTCTTGGGCCTTGACAGCCTCGTGGCGATTGCCTCCACAGATGCTTCTTCAAGGAAGAATAGGATTGCAACGTCATGATATGGCTCCGGAAGATTGTCTATGCTTTGACGTATTATTTCTCCCGTTTCTCCCTCAATCAGAATGCGTTCCGGAGACGTCTCTTCGCGGAGGATATCCAATTCAGTCATATCTTCCGTTATCGACACACGGCGGTAGTAAGCGCTTTTAAGCAGATCCTTTGACTTGTTTGACGCTATCCTTACCAACCATCCCTTAATGTTGCTTCCATCCATTTGGTCAATGTGGTTGAAGGCGGCAATAAAGGTGTCCTGGGTTAGGTTTTGAGCGTCGTGGTAATTGCCAACAAGCCGGTAGCAGACGGTAAACACCAGTTTTTCGTAGGTAATCACTATGCTGTTAAATTGTTTGTCATTCGTGGCGGCCTCACCGTCCTTGGTAAAGTTTTAGTAGTCCGTCTGCCATTCAATAAATATAACGATTTAGCTGCCCCTTTGACTGCATGGTAATCAATATATAATCATAGCATTTTAGTTAAACTAAATCAAAGTATATCCTGCGATAGAAATGGAAAACAAAAAGGACCGCATCGGTCGGGATATTCACCCAAATCCATATAATCTGAAGTATATCTGAACGGACTTATAGTTTGGACACTGCATCCGGTATGGCGCAATTATAGAGCTTAAATAAAAATAAAGCGTACGGTTTTCCGTACGCTTTGAAATACCATCAAACATGCCCTGCGGCAAGCCCGCGATAATTACTCAAACGTGGGTTAGCCAGCTATTGATTCGTAAGTTTCCTTGACCTTAAGGATAAATCCTTCCGTATCAAGCACCGTCTTATTGGCATGATCCGATAAGAGTGCCAGGTCCTTGGTCATAAAGCCGTTTTCAATGGTGGTAAGCGCGGCTCTATCCATATCATCAGCAAACTTTACAAGTTCCGCTATGCCGTCAAGCTGCGCGCGCTTTCTCAGTGCGCCGGTCCATGCAAACAGGGTTGCCATGGAGTTTGTCGAGGTGCTCTCACCCTCAAGGTGCTTATAGTAATGGCGCGTTACAGTTCCGTGGGCGGCTTCGTACTCGTAGTTGCCGTCTGGGGATACCAGAACGCTGGTCATCATAGCGAGGGAGCCGAATGCCGTAGCTACCATATCGCTCATAACATCGCCGTCATAGTTCTTGCATGCCCATATAAAGCCGCCTTCGGAACGGATAACCCTAGCTACCGCATCGTCAATCAGCGTATAGAAATAGGTTATGCCGGCTTCTTCAAACTTGGCCTTATATTCCGTGTCAAATATCTCCTGGAAGATATCCTTAAAGGTATGGTCGTATTTTTTGGATATGGTATCCTTGGTTGAGAACCAGAGGTCCTGCTTGGTTGACAGAGCATATTCAAAGCATGCGCACGCAAAGCTTGTAATTGAGTCATCCTTGTTGTACATTCCCATGAGCACGCCAGGGGTCTTAAAATCAAAAACGGTTTCATCGAACAATACATTGCCTTCAGCATCGGTGAACCTGATCTCAGCCTTGCCAGGGCCAGGTACCCTGAATTCAGAGCACTTATATATATCGCCATAGGCATGACGGGCGATTGTAATGGGCTTTACCCAAGAGCGCACTGACGGCTTAAGGCAGTTCAGCGTAATCGGGGTGCGGAAGACTGTTCCGTCGAGTATCGCGCGGATAGTTCCGTTTGGACTCTTGTACATTCTTTTAAGGTTATATTCCGTAACCCTCTGAGCGTTGGGGGTGATTGTAGCGCATTTAACGCCTACGCCATACTTCTTGACAGCCTCCGCCGCCTCAACTGTGATCTGGTCATCGGTTTCGTCACGGCGCTTAAGGCCTAAATCATAATATTCGGTCTTAAGTTCAACATAGGGTTCGAGCAGATCGGTTTTGATCATTGACCATATTATACGGGTCATTTCGTCGCCGTCCATCTCCACCAACGGCGTACGCATCTGGATCTTAGCCATCGTGTCTTTCCTCTTCCTTTCACTTGTTCAAGGTTTTTTGGCTCTTCTGAGCCTTATTGAGTATCTGAGAGTCATATGCAAAAGTGGATGAGTGTTTCTGCGCCAGTGCCTTGTTCGCATACTCCACAAGCCTATCCACCAGCTGCCTGAAGGATATTCCGAGCGGCTCAAACAGATAATACGCCATCGAGCCCGGAATAGTGTTGATTTCGCAGACGTAGGGCTGGTTTTCAGAGGTATCGATAAGATAGTCAATCCTGACTACGCCCTTGCACTCCAATGTGCGGAAGATTTCAGAGGTATAAGTTTGTATCCGGCATGTCATCTCGTCGCTTATTGGAGCGGGAATGCGCCGCGACAGGCTTTTCATGCCTTTGCCCGCGTTCCTAGTATACTTATCTTCAAAGGTCAGATAGTCTTCCCATGATACGGGCTGCTCACACAGCGAAACCGTACATTCCCCGTCAAAGCCCATGCATGCGCAGTTTACCTCCACAGGCTTTTCAAGTCCTTTTTCCACCAATATGCGTCTGTCAAACTCTGCGGCAACATCTATGGCCTTCCTAAGCGACTGCGCATTTTCGGCGCGGCCGATGCCGATTGAAGAGCCAAGGTTAGCTGGCTTGATATAGAGAGGATAGCCCAGTTCTTCAGCTTTTGCAAGTATATTATCGGAGTTTTTGCGCCATTGGCTCCTATAAAAGAATATGCTGTCAAGAACAGGAAGTCCCATGCTCTTAAACACGCTTTTCATCATTATTTTATCCATGCCAACAGAGGATCCGACCAGTCCGCTGCTGGAATACGGTATGTCGGCAAGTTCCAGCAATCCCTGGACGCACCCATCCTCGCCATGCATTCCGTGCAAGGCTAAGATTGCGCATTCAAGGTCCAGTACCTTGGATGACTTGGAAAACAGCCCTCCGGAATTAAGCGTATACAACCCCTTTAAGCCGGGAACAGGGGGAAGAGTGACCCTTGTCAAACCTTTCATATTTGGGTCAAACGATCTATAGGTTTTTATATCCCGCAGCGGCTCCCCAACAAACCAGACTCCCTCCCGTGATATGTATATGGGAAAGGCGTTATACTTTTCCCTGTCCGCGTTTTCCAGCACCTGAAGGCCGGTAATTATCGATACGTCATGCTCAGCGCTCCTGCTTCCAAATATTATACCTAAATTCATATTCCCTCCTATTGATCCGGCCGCTATGGGCGCGGCTAAGTCAATTATAGTTATCGGTCAGATCATTTTCAAACAATACTACGCATCCGGGTTCCGTATATGTCGGCAACGCTGCGGTAGCCTCCGCAAAAGTGGCGGCCATAACAATGCTTTTTTCATCAAATCCAGCTAAAAGCATTCCTCTTCTGATGTTTTCACCGTTTATTGCTCCCACAATTACCGCTATGTCCGCGCATTTGGCGATTTGCCTGCCAAATTCCTCATTCAGGGCCGCTTCCTCATCGCCGAGTTCCACCATCCCAGGGGTAACTATTATTCGCCGCCCGCGGAACGCCGAAAGCACTTCAAGCGCCGCTTTAGCGCCGGCGGGATTGGAATTAAACGCGTCGTCTATAACGGTAACGGCTCCCTTGATAAGCTGAAGGCGGTGTTCCACAGGCTCTAATGAGGCTATGGCGTTTGATATCTGCTTCATACTGACGCCTAGATTATATGCCGCTGAAGCCGCGCCTGTGATATTCAATATGTTATGACGCCCAAGAAGCGCCGTAGTACACCTTTCACGGCATCCATCGCCGCTGACAAGGTCGAAGGTACTCCCTAGTTCGCCAACCTCAATATTTTCAGCATACATAAACAAGCCTTTGCCATCTATACCAAAAAGGTTTTTATCGCTCACCTTGCAGCGCTCGAACATTTCGATGCAAACGGTACTGTCGCCATTTATAAATGCATGGCCGTCCATGGGCAGACTGTCCAGCAGTTCCTCTTTTGTGCTTATAACGCCCTCAAAGGAGCCGAATGTCTCAAGGTGCTGTTTCCCAACGGCGGTTATTATGCCATACGTGGGGCGCACAAGCTCGCATAGCTCCTTTATATCGCCTTTGTAGCGCGCGCCCATTTCAGCGACAAACACTTGATGTTCCGGCTTAAGTTCACCTCGAACTATTTTGGTAATGCCCATTGGCGTGTTATAGCTCGAAGGCGTATATAAAACATTATACTTTTCGCTTAGCATGGAAGCTAGCATAAACTTTGTGCTGGTTTTGCCATAGCTTCCGGTTATACCAATTTTTATAATGTCGGCTCTGGCGGCCAGCCTTCGTTTCGCATCATTAAAGTACCATCTTTTTACCAGCCATTCTATAGGGTAGGTAATCAAATATGCAAGTAATACCATTATGGGCGCAAATATGCATGGCGAAAAATGCATGACGGATTTGATAATATAGATTACAGTTCCGTCGGCATAGCCCATATCCAAAAGCGAGACGCACGAAAACGCGGCGCAGATTATGGATAGCGTGACAATAAGCCGTATAGCCCTGGCGGTATACTTAAGCGGCTTTCTATGGTCTTTTTTTAACCATAATATGAATACAACCAAAAGAGACGCTATGCAGAGGAGATCGGAAGCATGATACAAAAGGGTTTCAATAGCATGGTTATTGATCGCTGCCGACAAAAGCCTTACTCCGCATGATAAAAGCCCTATGCTAAGGTATGGAAGCCAATCGGACAGGTGTGCTTTAAGCCATTTAAGGTACATCCTGCCCTGATAGCTTTCAAGCTGCAGCATATGAATGAACTTCAGTGAGGACGCTGCCGACGCTGCGGCAACGAGTATGGTGAGAATGTATGTCAACCAATCTGTCATCGGATATTTCCTTCCTTATTAATCTTTTAAAACTATATCCAGCATAGCGCAAAAACGCGCGTAGTCGTCCACATAGCTAAAATGGCCTGCGCCCTCTATCACCGCAAGCCCCGCGTTTTTTATGCGCTTCTCCATTATCTGCCCCATCCATAACGGCGCGGAGGTATCCTCACTGCCCCATATTAGCAGCGTTTCATTTCTAATTTTATCCAACAGTTCAGTAAGGTCAAGATTTACAACCTTTACAAAGGTTTCGCGCATTACGCCTGAAAGCGACTTGTAGTCGTCTGAACCAGCTTTTTTTACCTTTTGATCCAACTTGAACATGCGGTTAAATACGCTTACCTTAGCCGCCCCCTTCGCAAGCTTATAAAAGTAGGTTTTTAAATAATAGATGAGACCGCGCTTTGGTTTTATTCCGGCGGCGTCGATTAATATCAGCTTGCCAAACAAATCAGGCTCCGCTGACGCAAGCATTATGGCAACACGGCCTCCAAACGAGTGGCATATAAGGTCACAGCCTTCCAAACCAAGTATGGAGATAAGCTTTCTGGTGATCTGGGCATATTCGGGAACGCCCCAAGGCGTGGGGGGAAGCTCGCTTATACCCATACCGGGAAAGTCCAGCATAACGGCTTCCCTACCAAGCTTTAGAAGATGGGCTGCGATGGGACGCATGGTATCAATCCCAGCCATCCAGCCATGCAGCAACAGGACCGGTTTACCCGATCCGATGCGTTCATAATTAATATTTATACCGTCGATGTTTATGTACAAGCGATCATCAGTCCCCTTTTCTGGATCTCATACGGTCCACCCATCCGGCAATGTTTTTTTGCTCACCCCGCTCAATGCTAAGAGCGCCGTCCGGTACATCCCTGGTAATTGTAGAGCCTGCGGCGGTAAAGGTATCGCTGCCGAGTTTCAGCGGCGCTATAAGGTTTGTGTTACATCCGATAAAGGCCCTGTCGCCTATATGCGTTCTATGTTTTTTTATGCCGTCATAATTTACAAATATAGCTCCGCATCCGATATTAACGTGACTTCCTACATCTGCGTCGCCAATATATGAGAGATGGGGCGCTTTGCTGCCCAAACCCAAACTAGAGTTTTTGATTTCTACAAAATCACCGATTTTACAGTCGTCCTCAATCCGTGTATGGGGCCTTAGATTGACAAACGGCCCAATTTTTACGTTGTTACCTATTACAGTCGTGTCGGCAACTACGTAGCGCAAAACGCATTCGTTGCCGATAACTGTATCCTTAATGCTGCAACCCATATGTATTATTGTATTTTCTCCGATCAGTACGTTTCCCTCAATGCATACATTTGGATAAATCACAGTTCCCTTACCAATCTTTACATCCGGACCAATATATGTGTTATATGGGTCAACGAAGACGACGCCGTTTTGGGCGTGAAACGCGTTAATTGAGAGACGCCCTGACTCGGATGCGATATCGGGTATATCCATAATAGCTGTCCTTTCATTTAGGCGATTGACCGCACATATTCTATATTCAAACTTACCGCCTTGTCAAGCAAGGCGTGCTCAGAAATATATGTATGCGGAAAAAGTCCGTAAATTCTTGCAGAATTGCAAGGTAATCAGCAATGCGTTGGAATGGGCCGATTAGATATATTACATTATTTTTGGTATATACCATTAAATGCGGGAAAGCAGGATTGCTATTGCGGCTGTTTTGCTCACTACCAGGGCATTGATATATTAGCGTCCAAAAAATTTATTAGGCAGAGCCTCAGCGATTGATTTTAGCGCTAGTTTTTTGCAGCAAAGTAATAGATAAATGCAACTTAACAGGATCAATTTAACGTGGCAATAATAAAGACCCCGTCTGACAGACGCCAAACGGGGTTATATATAGCTTAGTCTCTATTCTTCTATGCTCTGTCCTAGCTTTATGTCTGCCGGACCATCATTGGATTCACGAATATACGCGGTATACGGTCCCCTTGAAAGGGGCGCGTCATTAAAATATACCTTTGAAATTCCACGGTTGCTGCCATAAAGTTCAAACCAGCCATTGCTGTACATACGTGAAATTATGCCAATGTCCGATACTTTAAATTTAGTGCTTTTACCGAGTCCCTTTAACAGGCAGCGCCTAAGCGTATAACGAACGGTTGCAGCCAGTATACAGGCAATGATAAATACTATCAGCGGCAAGGCCGTAAACACCGACATAAGCGGCTCCCTAATACCGCGTAGGCTTAGCAATACAAGCGCTATTCCCGCGATAAGCAGTGACAGGGCGTCAGGAAGATAGCTGGCCAGCGTAAAATTGCGCCTGCATTGGTCACAAGATGCTATTTGAACAGGCACCAGAAGGCCGCCCTTTGAGATAGTACTGCTGTTATCCGGGCTAGGGTGCTTATGCCCTAGATCGGCGATGGCGTAACAAGTGCGCTTACGCTTTACGTCGTCATTGCATAACAGGCAGTGGGAACTTTCCGCTGCGGAACGCACCAATTCTATCGGCATGAGTATAGCCGTATCGCGAAGCTCCCTTCCAGCCTTGACCTTTTCCTCACGGGGCAGTTTATTTACCGGGCATTCATTGCACCCGGGCATGTTAAGAAGCCTGCAATCGTCTCCGCCCCTTAGCGGACAGCCTTCGTTTGTATATTTATTTTCCACTTTGCCTCCTAATGACTAAACACGCATAAGCTAAAAGGCGTTCATCTCCGGCATCTCGGTAAGTTCCAGCGGCTCAAGCTCGGTAAGGTCGGAGAACGACGGCCTATCTGGTTGGCCGGCAGCCTCCGCCGCTAGTGCCGCATAGTCCTCATCACTGTCAGAGAGAACACGCTCGGCATGAACCTGATGGTCTATTGCTACATTATCGTGTACATTGCTTTCCACCTGTATATCAATGTTGCGATAGCGCTTTAGCCCGATTCCGGCTGGAATGAGCTTGCCGATAATTACATTTTCCTTCAGGCCTACCAGCGGATCCACCTTCCCCTTCGTAGCGGCCTCGGTAAGAACACGGGTGGTCTCCTGGAATGACGCTGCGGACAGGAACGAGTCTGTAGCTAGCGCAGCCTTGGTAATGCCCATAAGCTTGCGCTTTGACTCGGCGGGCTGGCCATCCGCCTCAATAACCCTGCTGTTCTCCTGTTCAAAGCGGAATATATCTATAAGCTCGCCTGGAAGCAGCTGGGTATCTCCAGCGTTGGTCACCTGAACCTTGCGCAGCATCTGCCTAATGATGATCTCAATATGCTTATCGGCTATTTCAACGCCCTGGTCGCGGTATACGCTCTGAACCTCTCTAAGCATATAGGATTGGACCTGATTAACCCCCTTAATGCTTAGTATCTCATGGGGGTTTACAGAGCCTTCGGTAAGCTCGTCTCCGGCCGCCACAAAATCCCCGTCGGCAACCTTGAGTTTTGAACCGAACGGTATAAGGTATTTTTCAGTTTCACTCTCGTTTGTGATTACTGCTTCTGTCTTCTTGCCGGTCTGTATGTGTACGGTGCCGGCAATCTGGGATATCACAGCCAAGCCCTTTGGCTTTCTGGCCTCGAATATTTCCTCAACGCGGGGGAGACCCTGCGTTATATCGTCCGCGGATGCCACGCCGCCTGTATGGAACGTACGCATTGTCAGCTGCGTTCCAGGCTCTCCGATAGCTTGCGCCGCTATTATCCCCACCGCTTCGCCAATATTTACAGGGTGGCCGGTAGCCAAGTTAATGCCATAGCATTTTGCGCATACGCCGTGCTCGCTTCTACATGTGAATACAGTTCTGCAGACAACGCTTTCAACGCCGGCTGCTATTATTGTATTGCGCAGCTCATAGGTGATGAGCTCATTTGCTCCAATTATTTGTTCGCCGGTTTCAGGGTGATAGACCGGCTCGGCTGTATAACGGCCAAGAATTCTGTCGCCAAGGGGTTCGATAACCCTGTCGCCATCCATTATCGCACCCACGCGTATTCCCTTAATGCTGTCATTTCTAAGCTTAAAGCAGTCGTCCTCGCGTATGATTACATCCTGAGAGACATCGACAAGCCGCCTGGTAAGATAGCCGGAGTCAGCGGTTCTGAGGGCAGTATCGGCAAGGCCTTTTCTCGCTCCGTGCGAAGAAACGAAAAACTCAAGAACCGTAAGGCCTTCCCTAAAGTTGGAGCGAATTGGAACCTCAATTATCTGACCGCTGGGATCAGCCATCAGTCCACGCATGCCGGCAAGCTGGCGTATCTGGTTGGTGCTTCCGCGGGCGCCGGAGTTTGCCATCATGTAAATCGGGTTCCATTCGTCAAGGCTGTTCATCAGGGCGTCGGTTACGTTCTTAGTAGCCTGCTCCCAGATCTTAATGATGTGTTCACGGCGTTCCTTTGCAGTGATCACGCCCATCATATACATATCCTCAATTTCTATAACCCTGTCTTCCGCATCGGCGAGCATCTGCTTTTTCTGCTCGGGTACGATTATGTCCCTATAGCCTACGGTTATTCCCCCTTTTGTGGAATATTTAAACCCTAGGCTCTTGATATTATCGAGCATATTAGATGTAGAGGTAGCTCCATGTTTGCGATAGCAGCAGTCGACTATGGACGCCAGCGTCTTCTTGGTTACCTTTTCATCTATCTCAAGCTTGAACGCGCTTTCCGGCTGTGATCTATCGACAAATCCCAGATCCTGAGGGATAGCTCCGTTGAATATAAGCCTGCCCACAGAGGTATTTATAACCTTGCTGCGGATTTCACCGTCGATTTGGCGCTGAATGCGTACCTTTATCTTAGCGTGAAGCGTTACGTCGCCACTTTGATATGCCATAAACGCTTCGTCCTCCGAGGAAAACGCCTTGCCTTCGCCCTTATCGCCGTCACGCTGAAGGGTAAGGTAATAACATCCCATTACCATATCCTGCGTTGGGCTTACGACAGGCTTGCCATCCTGGGGTTTAAGTATGTTGTTTGAGGCTAGCATTAAGAAGCGCGCCTCAGCCTGAGCCTCAACTGATAACGGTACATGTACGGCCATCTGGTCGCCGTCAAAGTCAGCGTTATATGCGGGACATACCAAGGGGTGAAGCTTAAGCGCTCTGCCTTCCACCAGCACAGGCTCAAATGCCTGTATACCAAGCCGGTGCAGTGTCGGAGCGCGGTTAAGAAGCACAGGATGGTCCTTTATAACCTCCTCCAGGGCATCCCATACTTCCTTGCTTACGCGTTCTATCTTGCGCTTTGCACTCTTTATATTGGTCTGGGGATCGTTCTCCACCAGTTTTTTCATTACAAACGGCTTAAACAGTTCAAGGGCCATCTCCTTGGGCAATCCGCATTGATACATCTTCAATTCCGGCCCAACCACAATTACGGAACGGCCGGAGTAGTCTACGCGCTTTCCAAGAAGGTTCTGCCGGAAGCGCCCCTGCTTTCCGCGCAAAAGCTCTGAAAGGGACTTTAGCGGCCGGTTGTTTGCACCTGTAACCGCACGGGTGCGCTTGCCATTGTCTATAAGCGCGTCAACAGCTTCCTGGAGCATACGCTTTTCGTTTCTTACAACGATGTCCGGCGCATGGATTTCAAGAAGCTTCTTAAGCCTGTTATTGCGGCTGATTACGCGGCGGTAAAGATCGTTAAGATCGCTTGCGGCGAACCTTCCGCCGTCAAGCTGAACCATTGGCCGCAGATCGGGAGGAATAACGGGAATTATGTCCAGTATCATCCACTCCGGCTTATTGCCGCTCTTAATAAACGCCTCAACAACCTCAAGGCGCTTAACTGCGTTAGCGCGCTTTTGGCTCTGAGCGGAAGCTTTGCTGATCTCAGTGCGAAGATCTTCGGCCAGTTTTTGAAGGTCGAGTTTCTGAAGCAGCTCCTTAATCGCCTCTGCGCCCATGCCAACGCGGAACCGTTTTGGCGCTACGCGGGCGGCCTCACGGCGATATTCCATCTCGGTCATGAGCTTTTTATGCGGTATATCGGTATCGCCGGGATCAAGCACCACATATTTTGCAAAATATATGACCTGTTCAAGCGATTTTGGCGACATATCCAAAAGCATCTTCATCCTGCTCGGCGTCCCGCGGAAGTACCAGATATGCGAAACAGGGGCTGCAAGCTGTATGTGGCCCATACGCTCACGGCGGACCTTGGATTTTGTCACCTCAACTCCGCATTTGTCGCAGATAACGCCCTTATGCTGTATACGCTTATAGCGCCCACAGTGGCATTCCCAGTCCTTCGTTGGTCCGAATATTCGCTCACAGAACAGCCCGTCCTTTTCGGGCTTGAGCGTCCTATAGTTTATTGTTTCAGGCTTTTTAACCTCACCGTGTGACCATTCAATTATTTTTTCAGGTGATGCAAGGCCTATTTGTATAGCATCAAAATTAGTAAGCTCGAACAAAGCGTTTATCTCCCTTCAGCAGTATGCGTTTGGCTTATTCTCCGTCAAGGTTGTCATCCGATTCATCGCCTTCTATGATAAAATCATCTCCAAATTCAAACTGTGAGGAGGGGTGGGGTTCATCATCAGCCAGGCCCTCGTCATCATCCTCAAGGTCGTCTTCAAGTTCATCGTCCTCGAACTCGTCAAACTCAGAAAAACCTCCAAACTTAGCCGGAAGTATATCCTCGGCCTTATCCAAATCGGGCAGTTCTGTTTTAAACGCTACGGGTTCTTCCGCCTCCATCATATCATCAATTCCGATTTCCTCACGGGTGTCGGTCAGAACCTTTATATCAAGCGCAAGCGATTGAAGCTCCCTAATCAGCACCTTAAACGATTCGGGTACGCCAGGCTCTGGTACGTTTTCACCTTTAACAATGGCTTCGTAGGTCTTTACACGGCCGATCACATCGTCGCTCTTTACCGTTAAAATTTCCTGCAGCGTATTGGCGGCGCCATAAGCCTCCAAAGCCCACACCTCCATCTCGCCAAAGCGCTGGCCTCCGAACTGGGCCTTTCCGCCAAGGGGCTGCTGGGTTACCAGCGAGTACGGTCCGGTGCTTCTGGCATGGATCTTGTCGTCTACAAGGTGAGCGAGCTTCAAGTAGTACATATAACCTACGGAAACGCGGTTCTCAAACCGTTCGCCCGTTCTGCCATCGTACAGATACGTCTTGCCGTCTTCGTCGCACCCTGCCATCCTGAGGCATTCTGCTATGTCCTTTTCGGTCGCTCCGTCAAAGACCGGCGTTGCAATATGCCATTTACACTCCTTTGCGGCGCGTCCTAAATGAAGCTCCAGCACCTGCCCTATGTTCATACGCGACGGTACTCCCAGCGGGTTTAGAACGATTTGAAGCGGAGTTCCGTCCGGCAGGAACGGCATGTCTTCCGGAGGAAGGATACGCGATATAACGCCCTTGTTTCCATGGCGGCCAGCCATCTTGTCGCCGACAGAGATCTTGCGTTTTTGTGCAATATAAACGCGCACAAGCTCGTTTACCCCCGGTGACAGTTCATCCTTGTTTTCACGGGTAAATACCTTAACGTCTACGACAATTCCGTCTTCCCCGTGGGGGACCCTCAGCGACGTATCCCTTACTTCGCGGGCCTTTTCACCAAAGATTGCACGCAGCAGCTTTTCTTCGGCCGTAAGCTCAGTTTCGCCCTTTGGCGTCACCTTTCCCACGAGGATATCGCCCGTGTGCACTTCGGCTCCAATGCGGATAATTCCCCGTTCGTCAAGGTCCTTCAGCGCGTCGTCGCCGATATTTGGAATGTCGCGCGTTATTTCCTCCTGGCCAAGCTTGGTATCCCTGGCCTCAAGCTCATGTTTTTCTATATGTATCGATGTAAATATGTCGTTTCGAACCAGCTCTTCGCTGATTAGTACGGCGTCCTCGTAGTTATAGCCTTCCCACGGCATAAATCCAATCAGTATATTCCTGCCCAGGGCGATTTCGCCCTGCTCCGTGGAGGTTCCGTCGGCTATGACTTCGCCTTTAGCGACCCTGTCGCCTTCAGCGACGATGGGACGCTGGTTTATGCAGGTTCCCTGGTTGGAACGCCTGAACTTTATCAGCCGGTATTCATGCTCTTTTCCAGCGTCGTCGGTTATGGTAATATTTCGGGCGCTTACGCGCTTAACCGTTCCGCTTTCATTTGCGAGTACAACCACGCCCGAATCATGGGCCGCCTTGTACTCCATGCCGGTTCCTACAATAGGAGCTTCGGGCTTTAGCAGCGGAACTGCCTGCCTCTGCATGTTGGAACCCATTAGGGCCCTGTTAGCGTCGTCATTTTCCAAAAAGGGTATCATTGCCGTAGCAACCGATATGAGCTGCTTTGGCGATACGTCCATATAATGCACCTCAGTACTCGGCACCTCAATTATCTGATCGCGGTATCTGGCTACAACGCGGTCCTTTGCAAACCAGGACGTACCATCCCCATTTACTATCAGAGGCTCGTTAGCCTGAGCTACGATGCAGTCCTCCTCCTCATCGGCCGTCAGGTACACTACGTCGTCAAGGATTCGCTTACCCTTTGCGTCAACAATTCGGTAGGGCGACTCAATAAATCCATACTCGTTTATACGGGCATAGGTTGACAGGGAGTTGATCAGGCCGATATTGGGCCCTTCCGGCGTTTCTATCGGGCACATACGTCCATAGTGGGAATAGTGAACGTCGCGCACCTCAAAGGTTGCACGGTCACGGTTAAGGCCGCCCTGTCCCAGGGCGCTGAGACGGCGCTTATGGGTGAGTTCGGCAAGAGGGTTGGTCTGGTCCATGAACTGTGATAGCTGGGACGAGCCAAAGAACTCCTTTATTGAGGCGGCAACGGGCCTGGGATTGATGAGGTTGCCGGGCGTGGCGGAATCCATATCCTGCACCGACATGCGCTCCTTTACCGTGCGCTCAAGCCGCGTAAGGCCGATTCTAATATGATTTTGAAGCAGCTCACCGACGGACCTGATTCGCCTGTTGCCTAGGTGGTCTATATCGTCGGCCTTGCCGATGCCGTAATTCATACCGACCAGATAGCTAACAGACGCCACCATGTCGTCAGCTACAATGTGGCGGGGTATAAGTTCGTTTACGTTCGCCTTGATATGGGCCTTAAGGGCGTCAGCGTCCATGTCCTTAGCTGATGACAGCAGGTCCATAAGGGTGGGATAGTGCACCTTTTCATTTATTCCAGCTTCGGCGGGATCAAAGGGGAGATGGCCCGCTGCGTCGACGAACCAGTTTCCGACAACGCGGATGCGCTTATCGTCGGCATATACATATATACCCCTAACGCCTGCGCTTTCAATGCTAACCGAGGCGTCGCGGCTGATCTCTGCACCTTCCTCAACCAGGATCTCACCGGTGTTCGGGTCAATTACATGCTCGGCAGCTATTCGCCCTGCGATCCTGGCGGACAGGCATAACTTTTTGTTAAACTTATATCTGCCGACCCGGGCCAAATCATAGCGCTTATCAAAGAAAAGCGTTTTAATCAGGTTTCGGGCGCTTTCGCTCGTAGGCGGTTCTCCTGGCCTTTGTCTTTTATAAATCTCTATAAGACCGTCTTCCTCAGACTTGGCGGTATCCTTTTCCAAAGTGTTGAGAAGCCGTTCCTCTTCTCCCAGAAGCTCGACAATCTGTGCGTCGGTTCCATATCCTATAGCACGCAGCAAGGTGGTTATAAACAGCTTTCGCTGGCGATCAATCTTTACATACAATATTTCATTGCTGTCGGTTTCGTATTCGAGCCACGCACCCCTGTTGGGAATGATCTGGGCGGAAAACAGGTGTTTTCCCACCTTATCAATGGTCATGTCGTAGTATGCGCCCGGCGAGCGGACCAACTGGCTTACGATTACTCGTTCAGCCCCGTTGTATATAAATGTCCCCTGCTCGGTCATAAGCGGAAAATCGCCCATGAACACGTCTTTTTCGTCGATGAGCGCGCCCGTTTCTCTGTTGATAAGGCGGACGTGTACCCTCAGCGGCGCAGAGTAGGTAACGTCCCGGTTCTTGCATTCTTCAACACTGTATTTTGGGTTGTCAGCGTCTATCTTGTAGCCTACAAACTCCAAAAGCAGCTTGGCTGCGTGGTCGGTAATAGGTGAGGCGTCCCTTAGCGCCTCCATAAGATCCTCGTTTACAAACCTCCTGTATGAGTTCTTTTGTACCTCAATCAGGTCGGGCATGTCGAGAACTTCGGATATCTGGGAAAAGCTCATCCTCGTTCGTCTACCCAACTGCACCTCATGCACCATCGCGTTCACTCCTAACTGATGTTTGTGGTTTTCACCATGTCAAAGCTTTTTTGGCGTACAAGCGCGCCGTCTACGCAGTCTTCAGACCGATGCTGAATTATATACATTACAAAAATGCAACTGCGAGGAGGCGCCCAATATACCGCTGCGTCAGACATTACCTGAACAGGAAGGCATTACCTCACCTGAAAGTAATACCCAGTTTGCTTATTTTCTATACTTCCAGGCAAATATAATGGTACAAAAACG
>CAYSKA010000001.1:22323-43517 GCA_964431505.1 uncultured Oscillospiraceae bacterium | reverse complement strand
AAAGTGCCTGTTGTATTGATTTCAGTCGTCCAGCCCCCTGAACTGCCGCCATTCTAGATATAACCACGTATATTCCGCCGCGTTTGGTGCGAACGCAGGCGGAGGAGAGGTCGATTTATCGTTAGTTACATTTATTGCAAATTGAAGCCAGCCGTGATAGGATAATAGTGTCTTTGCTTAGTATTAATTGAAAAGCATAAAGTATAACAGCATATATCAACTAAAGATCAAAAATGGTTAAAAGACAGGTGAAAACATGAAAAAGTCATTTATAGGATGGGGTGTCGTTCTTTTAGGAAGCATTCTCATGTCGATAGAGCTGTATGGACTGAAAATATTTCAGCTTTTAGAGCGCAATACCAATTATGCGCCCAGGAGTACGGCGCTGGAGTATTTGCTGGAGCCGTCCATATTCATTGCGGTGCTCATTGCGGATGCGATAATAATCGCGGGCATAGTGTTAATCAACTCTGAAGATAAAAAAGGTGGCAAACCTTAAACGCGGTTCAGGGGCGCTTAGCTTATGCCTGTAATTAAGTAAGGCTCAATCGCGTGCCTTATCCGCCCTCATAATTGGGGCGCATCCTGTTTTTGCGCGGTTTTATAAGCCGCCTTTATCCCTTTATGCGGCAGGCTTTTTTTCGCCGGTTGTGTTTCTTCGCGCCCTTGGCAATGCCAGCACAGATTTATAGCGAAAATTAATTGATCAAACTTAATATAGTAAAGAAATGCCTGTCAATCGTCCTCTTTTGCGCGCTCCCCGCATTTCCATAAAAGCCATCCGCGGTCCAGTACCGTGGCCTTTTCCCTGCTAAACAGCGCGTCGCACGGAAAGTCGCGGCACAGTCCGCAATATCCTACGCGTTTATCATCCACGCAGTCAAATGTATAGCAATCGCCCCTTTTATGCGCCTTCCTGCAGCCTAAACAGCCCCCATTTGCAAAGGTGGGGCAGCTTTTGCAGAAAAAACCGCATTTCCCTATCAGGGATTCAATTTTATTTGAGTCCATTTTATAAACCCCCAAAACATAAGCTATAAGGAATTATATCACATCCTTTGCTTATTGGGCTAAAAACCGGATGAAACAAAAAAAGACTAGAGGCCGTGCGCCCCTAGCAAGCAAATAGGAAGGTAAAAACAAATGAAGCTGGTTTGGTCCGCCCTGTGATCCGTGCCACAGAGGCTTTCCAGAGTTATTCGGTGATCTCTACTACGCTGAAGTTGTAGAATATTGAGCCTGTGTAGGTGTGGCCAGGCTGTGCCGAGCTGGTCTCAACGAGAACTGGCCTGAATGTAACGGTCTGTACGCCGTCTTCAGTGAAGGAGACGATTTCAGTCCCGTTTATGTTGCTGCCTGTGGTTTCAAGAACCCTGCCGTCCGGCGTTACAAGCTGATAACGCATGGAATTGTTGCTGTCCGTGGAGCTAAGGAGCATCTGGTCGCGGAATTTGTCCGTGCAGGATATGGATATGACCAGTTCCTTGCCCTCCATGTACTCGATGTCGGATGCAGTAAAGTCAACGTCAGCGCCCGCGTTTGTCATTACAACGGTCTCGGGTATGGTCATTGAGTACGTCGGGTCGTTCTTCCACTCAAAGGAGATGAGCGTGCTTGCGTCGCCGTCCTGATGATAGTTGTCGGCCAGCGCAACGGTGGCCATGCCAGCGCACATGATGAGCGCCATGACGATTGATAAAGCCTTTTTCATGTTAAGTTCCTCCTGAAAAGTTTATATATCATACGCTTTCGCGTTATGACAGCAATTGTTTTGTCAGATCACGTATAGCTTTGCCTGAACGTTGGCGCCGTTAAGCGCGGCCATGCTCTGCATATCGTACGGTTTGACCCTGATTGTGATCTTATACTCGCCTTCATCCAGCGCCCTTTTAAGGGTAATCTTCGATACCGCTTTACCAGGCTCCACCAGTCCGGATTCATAAAGCTGTTCGCCGGTGGAATCCAGTATCAGCTCAAAGGCGAAGTAACAGTTGTTTTCCACGGGATTTACCAGGGGAAGCTCCACCTTCCGCGTACCCTTTGGAAAGCGCACGGTCTCGTACCCAGGAATTTTGATTCCCGCGCTTTCAGCCCCGCCGGACAGTCCGCTCGAGTTCCACTCCTCGGCGTCCTTGTCAAGTTTCATTACAATGCCCGCCTGCTGTTGAACGCCGTTAAACCATCCCGCCCAGTTGCTGTGTAGGATCATCACAGCGGCAGCGGTAAGCGCCGCGCAGCAGGATGCGATCACTATGGCCTTAATCCGCTTTTTGTTTTTCATGCCAAAGCCCTCCGTTTCAAGTTCGGTCTAAGTATACATTTTCAAGCGTTCGCAATGAAAGCGGGAAGCGGTCAAATTTCGGTGAAAATCCGGTTAACCGCTCCATAGGCTTGTAAAGATTATGTAATGGCGATAGGCGGCGGGGAATTAACGCGATATGGCATTGACATTAAGCAAACCCAGGACCGGTGCGGCGATATAAGGGGCGAATGGAAAAGCGGTGGCTGCGGAAATGAATGCGCTTGAAAGAATCGGCTGTATAGATGGATAACGGGCGCGTACCTTTTGCATGGCTATAAAAAGGACTTTTCCTAAAGGCCAGCGTTTATAAGGCGGAAAACAGGCGCTGTATGCCTGCAGCTTATAATTTGTATTGGAATCATTAAAGAAACTTATATTATTCCGCTCTTGCGGCTCAATGCCCTTGAAAAACTCCGCAAAATCAACGCCGTAAACCCGCTGGAGGGCGACCAGATCCGTCACCTTTATATTGCGCGTGCCAAGCTCTATCCTGGAATACCCGCTGCGGGAAATGGCGCTTCCCAGCAGCTGCATCTTGCAGATGAGCTTATCCTGGGAAAGGTTCCGCCGTAGGCGAATACGCTTTAAGTTTTGGCCAAAGCCGGCGTTTTGAATTACCTTTTGCATGGCTGTATCTCTTCGTTTCGTACTTTTTATGGTTGAATGTGCATTTTAATTATAGCTGATAAAACATGACATAGTGCCACCATATAGTGGCATTATAAAAATTTTAAGGAGCAAAGCTATGCTGAACAATAAAGTGCTGGAATGTCTGGAGCAGAACATCGAGGGATTGGAAAGGCTTCAATACTTCATGAAATATGAAGAGGAGCTTGCCTACAGGGATTTAATACTGGAGATTAGTATGGACCAATTCGAGGGTTATGAATGCCTTCTGCCCGTTATACTCCTAACGTCGGACAACCCCGTGATTAAGCGCACAAAAAAGCGGCTTATGCTGCGGCTGTACAGCGAAAGGGTGCAGGAGCTGGGGGCGGGGAGGATGGTCGACCGCGTTGCGGCCATCCTTAACGAGGAATGTAAAGGTTATGAAGCAAGGGGCGAGCGCTTCAGGCGGCTGGATAAGCCAAGTTAATCCTAAAGCCCATGGATAAACAGGTATCGATGGGAAAACGGGCATGCCGCTTCCTGCACCCGCGCAGGGCGCGACGGTATACGTGCGGACGGAGATCCCTAGGGACAAACGATTTCAATCCACCCACCCACCCACATACAGTACAACCACCTCATTTCTTTCAAGGAGTTTTATTTCTGTAATATTTTAATCCGCGCACGGCCGGATTGAGTGCCGCATAAACGATATAAACGGCTGGGCGTTCGCCTGGAATTGAACAGGGCAGCAGATTTACATAAATTTGCGCAGACGCGCATACCTGCAATATGCTATAATATAGATACCAATAAACTAAAATGTGGTGACAGCTATGGTTAAGTACCGTGTTTCCTTCTAAGCGGTAGAAGGAAATAAAATTCACCTCCTTCTATTGCTGACCAGCATCCATAGGAGGAAACAATGAAAAAATATATAAGAAAAAATGGCTCAGTTTTTAGCTGGGCTATGGTTTGTATTCTCATCGGCACGGTGTTTGCCACAGTTCTTCAGTTCTTCAAGGGCGATGTGCTCGATTATGCGATTGCGGGAAACACCCATGAGGCGGTAAGGTACGCCCTGCTTCTGATAGGCTTTATCCTGCTTGAAACCCTGTTCCGCTATCTGTATTCCCGCTTGTCGTCGCGCTTTCATGTAAACTGCATGCGCGGGCTTAAAGCCGACCTGTTTTGCGGCATACTCAGAAGGGACTTTACCCGGTTCAAATCCATACAGCACGGCGAATATATCGCCAAGTATACAAATGACGCGCAGCTCATAGGTGATATGCATTTTTCAATGCTTCCGATGCTCGTTGAGATACTTAGTAAGGTCTTAATGGTAGGCGCGGCGCTGTTCTGGCTTGACTGGCGGATAGCGCTTGTCACCCTGCTCCTGCTTACAATGCCGCTGTATGTGCCAAAACTCATTGAAAAGCGCCTCCAGAGGGCGCAAAAGGACTATGTGGCGGCTGTTGAGAAAAACCTTGCAATGGTAACGGACTTTTTGGCAGGGTTTGAGATAATAAAGAATTTCTCCATAGAGCGCAGCGTGACATCAAGGTTTTGTGAAACAAACCGCTATACCGCAACCAAGGACCTGAACCGAAAACAGCTTGGCAACCTGGCAAACCTAATAACGACCCTTATGTCGTACCTGTCGTACTTTATTGTGCTGGCGTTCGCGGCCTTTCTTGTGCTAAGGGGCGACTTTTCAGCCGGCGATTTCTTTGTTGCGGTGGGCATGATCGACCAGCTCTCGTATCCTATCATCTCTCTCTCAGGAATAATCCGTCAGCTTATATCCATAAGGCCCACCTGCCGTGACATGGAGGCCTTTATAGCGGACTCAAAAGGCAGGGTTTCAGCCGCCCACTGCGGCAGGCTGAGCGAGGGGATACGCTTTGACGGGGCGTGCTTCTCATACGACGGGGGAAAGCCGCTTATCAGGGACTTTTGCCTTGTGATTAAAAAAGGCGGGCGCTACCTGCTAAAAGGTCCCAGCGGCTGCGGCAAGACCACGGCGGTAAACCTGCTTTTAAGATACCACGACCTCCAATCGGGCAAAATAACCATAGACGGAGAGCCGATAGGCGCGTTTTGCGACACGTATCCCCTTATCACGGTAGTGAGGCAGGAACCGGTGCTGTTTTGCGATACCCTGAGAAACAACCTAGCCATGTACCAGGAGGTTCCCGACAGCAGGCTTATCGACCTGCTAAACAGCCTTGGGCTTTCAAAGTATGCAAACGCGGAAGCACTTGACGCCATGGTCGCCGAGGGCGGGGCCAACCTGTCGGGCGGCGAGAAGAAGCGCATCTGCCTTGCCAGGGCGCTGCTGCGCGATACAGAGGTGCTTATACTTGACGAACCGCTTGCAAACCTGGACGACGATACGGCAAGGGCTATCGAGTCGCTGCTCTTGGGGATAAGGGACAGAACGCTTTTAGTCGTATCGCATCAGTTCAGCAACGACCGCATCGGCGCGTTCGACGGCGTAACCGACATGGAAAGAGCGGAGTAAAGCAGCTCCCTTAACGCGCATACCTCAAAGCGGGGCAAAACAGCCGCCGTCTTATAGGGATTAAGCCCATGGGACGGCGGCTGGGATGATTGATGGGCGAAATGCTTTGCACATTGCCTTTTGTGATCTTTCCCGTACAGCCCTGCCGAGCATTCGGCGGCATTCCCCTGCCATCCACAAGAAACGTAAACGTAAGGGTTTGACAGGGGGCGGCCGCGCCGCATACAGCTTTGAATACGGATCCGCAACAAATAAAAATGCCGTACTTCAATTTTGGGGTTTAATCTATCAGCTCACGCTGTACCTGAACAATAATCCTTTTCAAAAGCTCCTTGTTAAGCCTATAATAAACCCTGTCGCCTCCGGTTATTGCTATGACCACCCGGGCGGATTGGAGCGCAGCCGTGTGGTGATGGATAAGGTTTTGCTGGCCGAAATTCCCACCGTTATCGGCGTAGATCTTAACTAATTAATCATGAATGCAGCCCAGCGAGTTTCAACTATAAAACAGTCTCCGTACATAGGCTCGGAGACTGCTGTTAGCGGCGCAGCGGTTATTCGCGTTCACACAGTATGGGACGACTATATAGAGGGAAACGTACGCGCCCAATCAGCCCCCGGTTCTGCTCAGAAGAAGCTTCCTGAGCCGGCCGATAAACTGCTCCACATTTTCGCGGTCCATGCTGTAGTATGTGCGCTTGGCCTTCATCCTGCGTTTGACGAGGCCCGAAGAAACCAGCTTGTTTATATGCTGTGAGATCGTAGTTGTGGACAGGCCGAAGCGGGCCGACAGCTCCCTTCCGTACTCAGTATGATCCTGAAGGAAGCACAGTATATCCAGCCTGTTAGGATCGCTCAGGGCCTTAAGTATGGAAGGAATGCCTGTGGGCGATTCCGTTCCGTTATCCAGTTCTCTAAGCGGTTTTTTCAGCACGCCCACATACGCTCTAACACATATCTCCCCGCTCTCCGGATCCATACCAGGTTCGGACTCAAATACAAGGCCGATGAAATCAAAGCCGAATATATACGGATAGGCCTTCAGGGCCGCGTTTGGGTCCAACGTATAGCCCAGGTTTTCGGATATGTAGTCCTTAAGGGCTTCGAGTGATGGATAGCTGCTTTCACACAGCGCAACAAGTGGGGCATATAGCTCAACGTTTTCCTCAATAACCCTTATTACGGGCCTCAGTATGCCGTAAAGCTCGTCCAGGCAGCTCTCAAAGTTCCTGCATACGCTCATTATCCGCCATTTTGAGCCGCTGTCAACCGGAAGCGCGTCTATCTGGTCGAAGAACCTTTCATAATCCATCTCCAGAAGATTCAGCCACTCTCCCGCGGGTATAAAGTCGTATAGCATCCGAAGCATGGTTTTGGAGCGGTCCTCATCCTTGAGCACTGCCACCGTATCCTCAAGCGACGTATAATCGCCGTGCATAGTGGATAAAAACAGCATGCTCGCTGGGTTGTGATCAAGAGGGAACCTGTACTCAAGGCCGTGAAACCTGTCGAAAAAAAATCTTACCCGCTCATCGTCGGGATCAATCAGGCCGTCGAGGCGGGTTTCCAGCGCGGCAACAGGGCTGAGCAGGGCCTGAAGTTCGTCCTGCC
This sequence comes from uncultured Oscillospiraceae bacterium, assembly GCA_964431505.1. GTDB lineage: Bacteria > Bacillota > Clostridia > Christensenellales > CAG-138 > UMGS946. Next base: position 36,471 of record CAYSKA010000001.1, on the reverse strand, counting down.
GCTCAGCGTGCTTCGCCTTTAGCTCCTCAAGGCGCGCTGCCGCCGTAATGCCGCCGGTGAGCCTGTTTACATATGTAAGCGCCTCCATCAGCGCGTTAACCTTAAAATCAATGCTCAACATCTATACCTCCGGCACGTCGTTATATTTAGTATCGCCCACAATTAATTTACCGTCAATATGTACAAAATTTCTAGTTGACAATATATTTGTGGCTGTCATATAATGAGTTTGGCAATTATAGGACATGAATGTACTATACGCAACAAACGTAAAAATGTCAAGGAGGAAAAAAGAATGAAACAGGCCAGACGTATCGGTGCTCTGATGCTGTCACTGATCATGGCGGCAATGCTTCTTCCGCTGTCGGCGCTTTCCGCGGGGGACAATGCGGCGTTGAATCCGATTGCAGCGGAAGAGCCGTCGGCAAACGGATTCGACAGTGCGGGAGATCCTGCCAAAACGGTATTGGATTACGAAGCGCAAAATAATGGGCCTGACGGAGACAAGCCCGCTGCCGCTGTCAGGGATAAGCTCGACGAAAAGCTCCTGCCAGGCTACATAGAGCCAAACGAGTTTGACGAGACGCTCGGGGAGGCCCTAAACATAGGGGGCGGAACGCTTGAGTTCGTCAATGACGAGGGCTATCCCTGGATTACGCAGGAGATGGACGGACGGCTTGTTGCCGCAAGCGCAAACCAGGGCATAGGCAACTCGGCTCCGTCGATAACGCTTCACTTTGACGAGCTGCGCTCCACGCATGTGCTGAGCTTCGATTGGATGCTAAGCGCGGAGTGGTGGGGAGATACTCTGGATTTCTACGTAAACGGAGAGCTGATTGAGGAACTCAAAGGCGGACTCACCCCATACGAGAACTACATTCCGGACACGTGTTGGAGGGGATACTCCTATGAGGTGCCGCGCATAGGCGAATATACATTTACATGGGTTTACAGCAAGGATTCCAGCAGGAATGAGCAGATGGACACCGCGTGGCTTGACAACATATCGGTTGGTCCCGCGACCGCCGCGGAGGGGATAATCACAGTTCCTGAGGAAACAACGGTTCCCATCGGCGAAACCGAGCGCGTGAGCTACCTTGTAAACCCTGCTAACGCGACGAATCGGAACATAACCTGGTTCAGTTCAAATGAGGGCGCAGCCACCGTAAACGCATATGGTTATGTAACCGCAATATCCCAGGGTACAGCTGAAATAACGGCCACGACCGAGGATGGCGGGTTTACGGCGTCATGCCTTGTCACCGTGCCCGCCCAGGTCAGCGTAGAGGGGATTACGATCGACCCCGTATCGGGCCTGATTCCAGTCGGGCGCAATTCCGGAGAGTACTGTGCTACGCCAAACGCGGTGGTACTGCCCGAAAACGCAACAAACAAGAATATAACCTGGACAAGCGGCGACGAAAGCGTTGCCACGGTCGACGCCTCCGGCCGCGTATTGGGAATTGCCCCAGGCGTTGTTGTCATAACGGCCGCAACCGAGGACGGCGGCTATACGGCCGGGTGCGAAATCACCGTTGTGGCCCGCGACGCCCTGCCGGGCGTTGAAACGCTGGAATTCACTGATATGGAAGTAAACAGCCAGGTAAGAGGGCGCATAGGCTGGAACGACGGCCAGCTCATCTCCTACCAGTGGTACCTGAACGGAGGAGATGACTATATCCCCCGTCCGGTAGACGCCTACAGGGTGGAGGTGGAGCGCGGCCAGTATCTGAACTTCTCGTGCGGCCAGTACCTGTACGCAACTGTATTTGATGAAAATTTTAATGTGGTGCGTAGGCCTGGTACGGATTCGCCCCTCTCCTTTACCACGTTTGAATCTGGCGAACGCCTGCCCATATACGAAAGCGGAACCTACTATATCGTGCTTACGAAATCGTTTATAAACGGGGATACGGATTATACATTCAGCATAACCGAGGAGCCCTTTAATTCTCCTACCAGTATAAGGCTCTGGCGCGATGAGGTAAGTTTCTTCACCGGACAGTCCATAACGGTTGGCTATTACATGAATCCAAACTATTATACGCCTGGCGGCGGTACCGCCTTTGGCCTGCTGAACTGGACGAGCAGCGATGAGAGCGTAGCTATTGTAGAGGACGTCGGCTATAACGGCGGCCGCGTTACCGCTGTGGGGCCAGGCACCGCCACCATTACGGGCACGGCGGTCAATGGCGTATCCGCGGCATGCGAGATTACGGTAACCCAACCAGAATTGGGCCAATACGTATACGTACCGGTCGACTATATAGTGCCTGGAGAGGAATACCTGATTACCGATGTATACGACGGCCTGACCATGATGATGGGTTCCGAGACCTTCTATGCGGACGGCGGCGAAACGGGCGGCCTTGGAGCTGATATTGCGTATCTTGCCGAATATGAGGGCCGTGAATGCATAATAGCGGGCACTGAAGCGGACAATGAATGGGTATTCTCTGGCAATTCCGGCGCTTCGCTTATGAACGTTTCCACCGGCCATTACCTAGGCTCGGAGCTAATAAGCGATGGAACCTATATGTACTACACGCTTGCCCTGACCGAACAGCCGGAATGGTATTTCAACTGGTTTGACAACGGCCGCCTGCTCATCGACGGCACTAGCTTGGTTATAAATTATGATTATACCGTTTACGGCAGTTATGAGGAAGATGCGGAAAACATGCGGTACGGGTTCATAAGCCTTAACTTCGGCGCTGAGTACTTTACTTCGATAAAGCTCTATAAAAAGGTGGTTGTAGGCGAAGAACTGCCTGCTGAGAGCACTCAAGCCGATATTGACGAGGCGCTCAACGTTGCGGGCGGAACGCTTGAGTTCGTCACCGGCGGCGACTATCCCTTTGTGCCCTATATACAGTACGGCAGGCTGGCTATGCGTTCCACCAACAACGAGGTGCATGGCGATTATGACGCCGGCGAATACTCAGAGAGCGCCGTGTCAACGGCGGTGGAGCTAAGCGCCGGAGAAACGCTTGTATTCAGCTGGACGATAAGCTCTGAAATATTTGACCGCGGCTGGTTCTATGTAAACGGCGAGGCGGTGCAGCTTACCCAAGGAGATAAGGGCTGGACAGAGTATTACTATACCGCTCAGGAAGACGGTACCTATGCCTTCGAGTGGAAATACAGGAAGGATTATACACGCCATGAATATTGCGACGTTCTTGTGCTGGACGACGTGTATGTCACCGATGACATAGAGCCGCTTAATCCTGAAGCCGAGCTTTACGCCTACAGGATTGCGGATTTCCCACAATGGAATTCCGGCGAACAGGTTAGCGCCGACCATACCTGGTACAGCCTTAACGCGTCAGACCCCGAAACAATAAACGCCCTTGCCACTTATACAGAGCTGGACGTTGCCGCCGCCGAGTATGTAAACGGCGTGGTATACGCATACGACGCGCTTGGCCACTTCTATACGGTGGATATGAATACCTGGCAGATGAATATTGTCGGCCCGGGGGTAGCTAACCAGTATATGCAGGTGTACGATCTTGCCTATGACTTTGTAACAGGCAAGCTTTACGCGGAGGTCTATAACGGCGGCACCTATTTCAGTGAGAACGGCATCTATATCGCCGAGGTTGACCTTACGGACGGCAGCCTTACCGAAAAAGCATTCTTTGACGACCTATACACGCTTTTTCCAATAGCTGGCCTTGCGTGCCTTGGCAACGGCGAGTTTTCCGCTGTAAACGGCGTTGACGGTTCGTTTGTAAAGTTTGGCCTTGACCTGGAGCCTGAGGTCATAGCCTATATCCCGCTTGTAGACCTGTTCTCTGAAGGGGTCGGCCAGCTTCGCTTCTTTTATCCGCTCAACGTGCTGATGAGCATGACCTATAATCCGGAAGACGGCTGTTTATACTGGGCCGGCGTTGCCGATATGTCGGGCATGGGACTATTTGTAAACAGGCTGTTCGCTGTTGAGGTGGAAACGGGCCGCGTTAAGGACATGGGCTTTATGGGCGAGCAGGCGGGCAGCGAGATGGTAGGCATGCTCGTAATGTCCGATTATACGCCTCCCACGCCGGAATATTCCATCAGCGTAGGAAACGCGGAGGCGAACGCTGGTGAAAGGGTATTCGTACCCGTAAGCATGGAGAGCCTGGCGTCCAGCGCGTTTACGATTGAGTATGACGCCGACGCGCTAACCTTCATAGACTATGAAAGTTCCGCAGAGGACGCCTATATAGTAGTAAACGATACCGTAGCGGGCACGCTTGATATAGCGGTTGTAAATCCGAACGCAAACTATACGGGCGGATGCATGACCTTGGAGTTTACGGTTGCTGAGGAAGCCCAAGGCGAATACGCGCTTGACCTTACGGTGGGAGACGGCGCGTCCATAGTGGATGAAATAACGGTAAGCGTTCCTTTTGGAGAGATTGAAGCGGTAAGCGGATCAATAGCGGTAGCTTCCGGCTATACCGTAAACTTCAACTATATGGTTGACGGCGAATGGATAACGGAAAGCCAGCAAGTCGCTGCGGGCAACGCGGCAATAGCGCCGCAAGCCCTGCCTCAGGCCCACGGGATAACCCAATACCTGTTCCTCGGGTGGGACGCTGATTTCTCAGCCGTATACTCGGATATGGAGGTAACGGCTGAATACGGCCTGCTGGGAGACGTAAACCGCGACAATGAGCTTACCATCACGGACGCGCTGCTGATAATGCGCAGCGTAATAGGCCTTGAAGCGCTTGACGGGTTGCAGTCACTTTTGGCCGATACCGATCTTTCTGGCGGCGTATCCGTTGCCGACGCGCTGTACCTGATGCGGCTTATAACCGGACTTGAGCAGTTCAGCATCTGAATTAAGTCGCCTTAACTTGCATTTTGACTTTAAAATAGCCCCCTAAGCAAAAACTATGCTTGTCAAAACCCCCGCCAATATTGGCGGGGATTTTGGCTATTATGCACTCGCAGGACATTGCGCTATGTGACATGGAGTAATATTATAATCATATACATGTGTTTGTGGCGAAATGATAGTATGGAACATCCACAATAGCATTACAATTAATTTGATGGTTTGCCGAATAACCGGTTGATCATACCCCCCCTGTGATGTAATAGCTTCGGGTGGAGCTGAGACATCTCTTCGGCGTGGCCGGCTGGCCCGCCGGCACATTGAATTCCCAATGGTTTATGGTCGTCCTCCTTACTTACACCGGTCTGCGTTGCATATCCGGCGATGGCCTTACCTGAGAATTCGAAAGGCGCTCCCATTTTTAAATGGGGGCGTTTTCCTTTGCCTTGATTAATGGCAGTCCGGAGCTGCGGCAGCCCTAAAAGAGGCGCGTAGACTTAATTTAAGGGCAGAGCCACCTGAAACAATGGCCTAAGCGGAGCGGGGTTATAACGGCCGCATGCCGTATATGCCCGTTATGAGCGCCATAATCCGAAAGGATTGCCACGGACGGTGGTTTTTATCCTGGCGGCGTAATAAGCGTTCCATGCAATGCATAAAGATCAACATGCGTATAACCAGTGTTTATGGAGGAATAACGGGCTTTGAAAAAACTTAGGGCCGGTATAATCGGGGCAACCGGAATGGTTGGGCGGCGGTTCGCCGCGCTGCTGGCCGAGCATGCGTGGTTCGAACCTGTGCTGCTGGCGGCAAGCCCCAGGTCAGCGGGAAGGACCTACGAAGAGACGGTTGGGGACCGGTGGGCAGGCAGCGGCGCAATGCCCCAAAAGCTGAAGAATATGAAGCTTGCGGACGCGTCCGACGTAAAGAGGATAGCCTCTGAGGTGGATTTCATATTCTGTGCGGTAAGCATGACGGCTTCGGAAGCAAGGGCGCTCGAGGAGTCCTATGCAATGGCGGAATGCCCTGTTATCTCAAATAACAGCGCCCACAGGTCAACCCCGGATGTTCCCATGATAATACCCGAGCTTAACGCTCACCATGCCGGCGTAATCGATTATCAGCGAAAGCGGCTTGGCACTAAAAGGGGCTTCGTTGCCGTGAAGTCAAACTGTTCAATACAAAGCTTTGTGCCTATGCTGTATGTCCTTGACAAGCGCTTCAGGCTGCATAGCGCCCTTGCGTGTACCTACCAGGCGGTTTCAGGGGCTGGAAGAACGCTTGAGGACTTTGGCGAAGTACACGACAATGTAATTCCATATATCAGCGGCGAAGAGGAAAAGAGCGAGACCGAGCCCCAAAAGATATGGGGGAGAGTTGAAAACGGGATAATAGTTCCGTCGGACACGCCGCGGTTTTCCGCACGGTGCGTGCGCGTGCCGGTCAGCGACGGGCATCTGGCGGCGGTGTACGCGTCGTTTGAAACCAAACCCGCGCTTGAAGAGGTGACAAAAGCCTGGAGCGGATACAGCGGTATTCCCCAGCAGCTGAAACTGCCGTCAGCGCCAAAGCGGTTTATACATTGCTTCAGCGAGCCGGACCGCCCTCAGCCTAAGCTTGACCGGGACGTTGAGCAGGGCATGGCGGTATGCGCCGGAGGACTGAAATACGACACCCAATACGACATAAGCTTCATGGGCCTCTCCCATAATACGCTGCGCGGTGCGGCGGGAGGGGCCGTCCTCCTTGCGGAGCTGTTATACGCGCTTGAATATATAGGTTAAAAACAGGTCATAGGAGGCGGATAAAATGAAAAAACTTCCCTTTACCGGATCCGCGGTCGCACTGGTAACGCCGTTTTTGCCCGACAGCAGCGTTAATTACGATAAGCTTTCGCAGCTTATCGAGTTTCAGATATCGTCGGGAACCGACGCCATAGTGGTGCTTGGCACAAGCGGCGAAAACGCCACTTTAAACGACAATGAACGCAGGGAGATAATCCGTTTCAGCGTCGAATGCGTGCGCTCAAGGGTGCCCGTTATAGCGGGCACGGGAAGCAACGATACCAAGCACGCCGTGGCGCTGTCCAAGTTTGCCTTCGGAGCTGGCGCGGACGCGCTTTTGTGCGTAACGCCGTATTATAACAAAGCATCGCAGGAGGGGCTGGTCAGGCACTTCTATTCCATAGCGGACAGCGTGCAGGTTCCGGTTATATTGTATAACGTACCCTCCAGAACGGGGATAAACATAGGCCTTGACGCGTATAAGGAGCTTTGCCGCCATGAAAATATAACGGCGGCAAAGGAGGCGTCGGGCGATATATCCTTTATTGCCAAAGTAGCGGCCGAGTGCGGAAACGAGCTGCATATATATTCGGGCAATGACGACCAGACGGTGCCGATACTGGCGCTGGGAGGAAACGGCGTAATATCCGTGCTGTCAAATATCATGCCAAAGGAAATGCATGAGATATGCAGGCTGTGGGCGAGAGGAAGCATACATGAAGCCGCCGCGCTTCACCTTAAGCTGATGGACATAATGGACGCGCTGTTTATGGACGTGAACCCGATTCCGGTCAAGGCGGCGATGAACCTTATGGGATTGGAGGTGGGGGGCTACCGCCTGCCGCTGTGCGGAATGCCACAGGGCAAGCTTGAGAAGCTCAGGGCCTCTATGGAGGCTGTTTCGCTCATTTAGCCAGCCGTTTTTATAAGTACAATGGTGCGGCCTAATCGGAGGGGCAGAAGGGCGGCCCAGGTTTGACTTTGGTATATGAAAGCGTTTGATTTTGAACTTCTGGTGCTAAAACGTCCGCTATAAAAACAAAAACCTTTTATATTTAAGCCGATGGCGGGCCACGCTCAATACGCATTATGGCCGCCTATACAAAATCAGGGCAGTTGCCGGCAAGGCACCCTCAGAACGCTTTGCCGGTACTATTCGCCTGAATATTCCATTGTCAGCTGAAAAACTCGTCGTGTACCGCATTGGCCGCTTTCTCCGCTAAAGCCTTTTTAATTATAACGGACACCCTTATCTCCCCCGTGGTAATGTATTTTGGCTCTATTCCTATGCGGCTCAGCGCCACCAGCATCCTTGCGGCAATGCCGCAGCCGTCGGCCATTCCCGTTCCCACGACGGATATCTTTGCAAGGTTATCCTCCACCTCAAGCCTTTCAAACTCAAGCGCTTCCTTTTCATCGTTTATGGTTCCTATTACATCCTTCAGGCTGCTTCCAGGCACCGAAAAGCTAACGATGCCGCGCATATGATCGCTCCTTGGCGAGCGTATTATGGTATCCACCTGTATGTTATTTTGGGCCAAGGATGAAAAGATCTTTGAGGTCGCCCCTCCGCTGTCAATGCCTATGGCGCTTACCATTGCCACATTATCGTCTAAGACTATCCCGCTTACGCAGTTTTCATGTGAAAAGTCGTGTATAAGCGTGCCGCGCTGTCCGTCAAAGCTCGACAGCACCTCGAAGCGAACGCCGCTGCGCTTTGCCATGCCGACCGAGCGGTTATGAAGCACCTTAGCGCCCAGGGAACTCATCTCCAGCATCTCGTCGTATGATATTTCCTCATGTTTTACGGCATGGCCCACGGTCTTGGGATCAGCGGAAAACACCCCTCTTACATCGCTGTATATAAAGCAGGAATCCGCATGAAGCGCCGCGGCAAGGGCAATGGCCGTTGTATCCGAGCCGCCCCTGCCCAGGGTTGTAATGTCCCCCGCATCGTCTATTCCCTGAAAGCCGGCGACTATAACGGCCCTTTTGGACTCAAGTTCAGCGAATATGCGCTTAGTGTCTATATATGAAATGCTTGCGCTGCCATGCTGGCCGTCGGTATGTATGCCGGCCTGCCAGCCGCTGAGGGAGACCGCGTCAACCCCAATAGAACACAGCTTCATTGCCATGAGCGACATGGAGATGATTTCCCCTGAGCTCAGCAATACGTCGTTTTCCCTAAGGGAGGGGTTTTCGGCTGTTTCAAGACCCTTTTTTACCAGTTTGTCCGTTACGCCTCCCTGCGCCGACACCACTGCTACAACGTCGTCGCCCTCTTTCCTGCGCTTTGCAATAATTCTTGCGGCATTATCTATTCTATCAGCGGTGGCAAGGGACGATCCACCGAATTTCATTACAATAAGCATGTAAACGCTCCTTTATAGTTGTCAGATACAATCAGTATATTCATCCGCGCGCCATGCTGTTATAATGTAAATACGGTCAGGTTTATTGTCCGCGCTTATGACAAGGGGGGCGGAATTCATTCCAATCAGGCATTCGTCCCTTGTAGCCGGAACAGCAGGGGGGGCTGCCCGGCGTTTAATATAAAATACAGTGCGGGGGCGCCCGGGAGATTTGCGTTCAATGCGCTTTGAGTCTGAAAAGATAAGAATTAGTACCGCTTTGGATAATAAAAAGAGGCCGTGTATCGCGCGGCCCCCAGGAATTGCCGGTGCCAGGCATTGCACTATAACAGCGCGGCGCCGGACCTGGCAAGGTGTAGGATACAGCGCTCAGAACAGCTGGGGTTGTGCGGGTTCGCCGGCGAGCGCCTTCTCTATCGAGGGTATTATCATCTCAAAGTCAGCTATCAGCGACGTTGGCTTTTTGTGGCAGTCATCCTGCCCGAATGGAACGAAGTACACGTTTTTAATGCTCATAAGGCCCCCGATATTTCGCGCGTTCATGGAGAGCCCGTCGTTTGTCGCCGGAGCGATCAGCAGCGGCCGGCCGTTTCTAAGGTGTGACTTGCAGGCCATTGTCACAGGCGTGTCGGTTATACCGTTATACAGCTTTGCCATGGTATTGCCCGTGCATGGCGCCACTACCATAAGGTCCAAAAGCTTTTTGGGGCCAATGGGTTCCGCCTCGGGAATCGAGCGTATGGGCGGACGTCCGCATATCATCTCTATGCGTTCTAAAAATTCGGCTGACCTGCCAAAGCGCGTGTCCATAGTCGCCACGGAATACGACACTACGGGTATAATCCTGCAGCCCGTGAGCGCCAGCTGCTCAAGCTGGCCTATAACCTCAAAAAGCGTGCAAAACGATCCGGTAAGTCCGAAGCCTATTACCTTTCCTTGTAACACTTGATTATCTCCTCCCTGTAACCTGGATTTGCGCCGTTTAGGCGCGTTTGTTCATGATTAGCTATATAAGGCGTTCTATTGCGTCGGCCATGAATTCGGCGGCGCTGTAGGGCGCGGTTTTGGCGGGCAGTCCCGGGGCCAGGATTACCCTGTGTCCCAGCTCCTTTGCCATCTCGGCGTCAAAGCCGTAGGGATGCGACGCAAGCTCGATTATGAGCGACCCGAATGCAAGCGCGTCAAGCTCATCCCTGCCGATGATGTGCGCTGGGACCGTATTCACCACTGTGCCGCATCTGAAAAACACCTCTTTCATGTCCTCAAGCCCACAGCTTTCATAGCCCATGGCCCATGCCCTGTCTATAGGGTTTCTTGCAACGACGTGCACGATAGCACCCAGCGAATGAAGCATTTTTGCCAGTATCCTGCCTATCCGCCCAAACCCTGTAACCGCAACATGCATGCCCATTACGGTTCGGTCGGAGTTTTGAAGGATCAGCATAAGCGCCCCTTCAGCGGAAGGGACCGCGTTTTTCACGGCAAAGGCCTCGTCGGCAGCGATATCGATATACCTTATTGAATGCTCCTTTGCGCTATCGTATACAAGTCCGCTGCGCTGGCCGCCTATTAGCACCGAGCCTGGAGAAAGCCTCTCAATAAGCCCGACGAGCATATCCGGCGTTTTACCGGGCGATACGATAAGGCACATCTGGCCGCCGGCTGCTGAGTCGAACCCTTTTACCGAATAGCCCCTGCCCGAAAGAATACTGCTCAGGTATTTCATCCTCTGATCGCTTTTTTCAATGAAGAAGTCTATAAAAACGCACCCCCAAACCAAAATAATCGGGTATTACCCCTACAAGTATATGATGCGCCGTGTGCGATTTGCCACTGTGAGGTATGTAGCAATTCTCAGATGCAAATCATATACTGGGAAGAGAACTCAAGTAAGGAGCAATATTAAGCATGTATAAGAGGACGGCGCGCCACCTGTTTCCCGGCGGCAACACGGCCAAGGGATTTGTAGGCTTTTTTTCGGATATTATCAACGTTTATGAAGCAAACAGGATCTACATCATTAAAGGCGGGCCGGGCGTTGGAAAGAGCAGTCTTATGCGCAGAATCGGAGGCTTTGCCGAGGAGCTTGGGCAGCCTGTGGAGTACTTTCACTGTTCAAGCGATCCTGACAGCCTCGATGGGGTATGCTTGCCCCGCCTTCGAATCGCCATGATGGACGGAACGGCGCCCCACACGGTTGACCCAAAGGTTCCTGGCGCCACGGATGAAATAGTGAACCTTGGCGAATATCTCGACAGCGGTGAACTGGCGGCGCACAGGAACGAGATTAATATGCTTTTAAAAGAGATAAAGCGTATGTTTGACAGGGCCTACTGCTATGCCGCCGCCGCCGAAAGGATGCGCGGGGTCTCGGCGGGCGCTTACAGCATGGACGAAAGAGGAGTGCTCCGACTGCAGGCCGACCTTACGCAGAGGCTTGCCGAAAGGGGCGGCTTTGGGCCGCCGGCCGGAAGGATAAGGGATTTTTACCTGTCGGCATTTACCCCAAAGGGCCACGTAAAGTTTATATCGGGCGTAAACGCGGATACGGTATGGAAGATTCATACGCCCTGGGGTATTGACGCGTCCAAATGCCTGTTTTCGCTTGCTGAAACCGCGAGGTCGTACGGGATGAACGTAGAGCGGTGCCGCTGCGCGCTGGACGCGGGCAGGGCGGACCACCTTATAGTTGACGGAAGCCTTTTTATAACCACCGATAACGGCTGTCACGGCGACGACATCAGCGCCGACCTGGACGCGGCGCTTGACCCATACTCAAAGCTTTTGGACGCGGGCCAGGCGGAAATGGGAAAGGAGCTGTTTGACTCGATGATAGACAGAATGACCGAGTCATTGCGCAGCGCCAAACAGCTTCATAATGAGCTTGAGCAGTATTATATCGACGCAATGGACTTTGACGGGGTGGATATGCTGTTTGACGGACTGTCGGCCGCTATATTTCAATAACAACATGCGGATGCGCTTAAGGTCTATCGGGTTCTCAATCTGAAGGCAAGGCCGGACGCGGCCTGTCCTGTCAGGCGGTCCGTTCAGCTGCGTAACTTACAGCTTAGCGGACCGCGAAAAATGGGTTTCATGTGGTTTACCTCCCTTATGCGGGGGCGTTCGCTAAAAGCAAAGCGGACGCCCTCCGCTTTTTTTTATTGGGCGCGGCCTAGTTGAGCACACAAAGCGTGCGAAATAGCAACCACCCGCTATGCGGGTGCGTGGTATTTGTTATACAAAAAGATCACCTTTCCGCTATAATGAGGTTGTTTAAGCCAATTCATTAACGAAGGGAAAGGTGATTAGAAAAAGGCACCTGTTCCCTTTAAGCTTCGGCTGTGCCCGCGTAGGCGCGCAAGGTTTAGGATAAAGGCGGCGGTTTATAAAAGGGCTTAATGGGCGGCCTTTCATGCGCGCCGCATTGATGATTGGACTAAGCGCACCTCATATTGTATTTGAGCAATAGTGCAGCGACCCTGCGCATTCGATGCGCACTGGTAATATAACCGGCGCGCTCAAATTGGGCAGCGGTTACCATGAACCCCCAACCTGAATGGCATTTGGAATGTAATATTAAGCGAGTAGGTTCTTTTGCCACCTTGCCTTAGTAACGTACGTGTAAGCCTGGTTTTTCCATGAGCTGGCATTGTTGTTTCTGATACGTATAGCGGGTTCGAGATCCCACGAGGCGCCCTTCCAGTTCCTGGTGGGGACGTACCACCATTCCTTGATCTTCTGCTTTAAAAAGTGATTAGTGATGTTCTGGTTGTTGGCCGAGTATGTGTTGTAAGTTGAGCCATCGATACTGCCGGATATTACATTGCCATTTGTCCCTACACCACCTGAGAGCGTATAGGTTGTAGACGACTGTGAATTAAGATAGCTTTGGCCGATTACGCTCATATTGGATACGTTCGCGTTCATATTGGCCTTATAATCCAGCAGATGCACCGATGACGCGGATGAAACCGTAACCTGGGAAACGACATCGGTAATTACCTTGTTGACTACGCCCTCCCTGTATACGCATATGTCATAGCGGTACTGGGTCATGGATACGGAGCCCATAAGTTCCCCGTTGCGCCTTCCGGTTACATATACGTGGAATGGCTTTCCATTGAACGCCTCTTAAGGAATCTGAAAATATACGGTATCCCCGTCTTCGGCATTCCGCCCCTGCTCAAGGCAGCTCAGGCGAAACCCCGCAAGCGCGTTATAGAAATCCCTTTCGTCCAGGTATTCAAAGGTTCCTTCCCCGTCAGTTGGGACGTATGGCGCTTCGCCCTCCTCAAGGCTCATGGTTGTTAAGGTCGGAACGGGTTCCTGCTCCGCGTCCTGCATGCCGGCCGCCTCTCCGTCAAACCCTTCGGCCAGCTCGGTGTCGCAAATAAGCCCGTAATAATAATTGCCGCTCTGGTTATAAAGGAACATGCCGGATACCGTAACGCCGCTTACAAGCGTTTCGCCGCCATCAAAGGGAAGACCTAGGCTGTCATATAGATCTCCTGCACGCATGTTGCCCCTGACGCATATCACGCTCCCGTTATCCATCAGCTGGATTAGCTTTGAGCTGTCAACGGTATTCAGCGTATCATAGTAGGCGTAGATCAGATCGTATGACTGATAGGAGGTTAGCTTTGAAGCCGAGTTAAAGTCGGAAATGCTGACGTACAGCTTTTCTTCCCCTGCATCCGATTTAACAAAGCATAGCTGGTTTAATCCCTGAATAACGCTGTTTCCATCCTGCTCTTGCTGATAAGGCATGATCGATATTATCAAAAAAATAAGCGTTGCTATTATCAATACTGAATACAGAATTTTTTTCATCTTAAGCCTCTCATATTTGATTGCTGGAAATTAAAATAATATCCGAAGCATGGTTTAGCTGCCTGAGGACATAATTATTAGTTTTCTATTGATGGAAAGCACCTGCCAAGAAATCAACGTATATAACAAAAGATCCATTTTATTGTAGCATTATACCATTTAAAGTCAATATCACAATAACGCAAAGTTAAATAAATTGAAACTTGCTCCGCCCACCCCCATAACCGCAAATCCAGCATAACCCCCGATTATCCTTCATGGCCCCAAGCAATCCGTGTCGCACGAAATACGCCGTTTCCCAAACATCGACAGCAGGCCCTGCGCAATC
>CAYSKA010000001.1:1158-22313 GCA_964431505.1 uncultured Oscillospiraceae bacterium | reverse complement strand
TGCGCAATCACGACATCCTGCGCACACCCATGGATGTAACATATGTATATACATACTGATGAAGAGGCGATTTTATGGCTGAAACCGTTGCAAGGCTAAAAGAAAAGCTCGTGCCATATATATGCAGCAGCACCTACATTGAGTGCTCGGTTTATTTTCTGGTCTCAATGCTTTTGGCCTGCGCGGGCGAAAACGGGTTGGCGCCCTTTGGCGCGGCAGCGGTAGCGGCGGCGTGGTTTTCTAAAAGAACGGGGCACTTTCCGGCCGCGCTTGCCGGCGCTTTGACTGGTTCGATTATTACGGCGCATTGGTCCGCCGCGTGTGCCATGGCGCTGTATCCGCTGCTGGGCATAGCCTTAAAAGCACTCAAAAAAAGTCTTACCCGAACGGACAAGCTTATGCTTATCTGCGTGGCAAAGCTGGTTATGATGCCAATTTTCAGCTTTACAAGCACTGCGGCCGCATTTACAGCCACGCTTGATATAGCTCTGACCGCGGCGTCCGCCGCGGTGCTGGCCCAGGCCGACAGGGCCGTGTTCCGTGCGCTTAAGCGCTATTCCATAGGCTCGCTTCAAAAGGCGGCGGTATGCGCCCTGCTTATGATGCTTGCCGCTTCATTTAACGACGCCGCTGCGGGCGGCGTTCGGTTTGGTGTGGTATTTGCGGCGTTTGCGGCAATATGCGCGGCCCAGGGCAACGGCATATCGGCGGTGATTGCAGCCGTAGCGCTGGGCGCGGGAAGGGCGATAGCCGGCGACGGCCTGGCGCTGATGGGCACGCTTGCGCTGTGTACGCTGTGCGGGGGAGCGCTAAATGGGTTCAACCGCATGGCTGTGGCAAGCGGGTTTGTCATCGCGGCCTTCAGCGCGGCGGCATATTTGGGTTCTGAAGGTGCTATCGGCATCTTTGAAACGGCCATCGCGGCCGTAATGTTTTTGGCAGTGCCACACAGGTGGCTCAACTTCATACGCATGCGCGACGAGGACAGGGCCGGAAGAAAGGCCCAGAAGACGCTTGAGGACATGCGGGACCGTCTTTACATGACTGCGGAGGTGATAGAGGAGCTTACAAGACTGTATGAGGAGAAGGAGACCGTTTCGCCAGACAAGGAGGCGATCGGCTTCGCGCGCAGACAGCTTGCTTCGGTGTCGGCTGTATTGAGCCGCATGGCGGAAGGCGAACGCCGGCGCTGCTTAAATTTTGACATACAGGTCGGCGCCGCGGGCTGCGCGAAGTTTGGGAGTGAGGAAACGGGCGACAGCATGGCTGTAAAGGAGCTTGACAGCTCGATTCTCATGATGATCAGCGACGGGATGGGCACAGGCGCGCAGGCACGCTCGGAAAGCAGCGCCGCAACGGAGCTGCTTACGCGCCTGCTGTCGGTGGGATTCGAACTTGACGAGGCGCTGGAATGCCTCAACCGGATCTTAATGGCATACAACTCTGGCGAGGATATGTACGCAACCCTTGACGCATTGGTGTTCGACAGATTGAGCGCGGGAGCTAAATTCGTTAAATTCGGAGCTCCGCCCAGCTATGTGATACGGTCGGGCAAGGTGCATACCCTCTATTCAGAAGCGCTCCCGGCGGGAATAATTGAGCAGGCTTCGCCTGCCGTGCATTCGGTAAACCTGAAACGCGGCGACACGATTGTGCTTATGAGCGATGGAACGGCGGACGCCCTTGGCTCGGGCCTGATAGCCACGCTTGCCGAAAGGGTATGTTCGGCGAATACGGCTACGGACGCTGCCGAGGCGGTGCTCTCTGCGGCAAGGGAGTACGGAGAGGACGACGATATGAGCGTAATGGTTGCAAGGGTAAGCTGATGAGCAAAAATGGACCGCAGCAGAGCGGCAGCGGCGCTCATGGACATATTTGACGGCCTGACCCGGAAAGGGGGAGCATAGCGGGGCGCAGGCGGCGGGCACGGCTGGAACGACTGTAGGCGGTTAAAAATACATGCGTAATAAAATTACAAGAACACCAATGCTGTGAGTCCATAACCGGTGGCCAGCAGGCAGGTGCCGCCGCCATCGGTTCGTATACATGGGATGAATATTCCTTAAGCACAGCGGTATTTCCATTTTGAGCCTTCCTTATCCCCGTTAAGTTTCAACAAATGTCACAATTAGTCTATACAAAACATCGGGCATATGATGGTATAATGGTGAATGTAAAAAAGGATAAGGGAGGCGCTCATATGGGCAATATATGCATATTTGGCGCGTCGAGCGGAAATATCTCCCAGAGCTATAAGGAGGCCGCCTGCGAGGTGGGCGCCCTGCTAGCCGAAAATGGATGGGGCATGGTATTTGGCGGCGGCGCTGTGGGCCTTATGGGCGCTGCGGCCGAGGGCGCGTATGCCGGAGGGGGCCGGATAATAGGCGTAATACCCGAGAGGCTAAACAGGCCGGGAATAGCGTCCGAGCTATGTTCAGAGCTTATTGTGGTAAGGGACATGCACGAGCGCAAGGCGACGATGGAGAAGCTGTCGTATGGCTACATCGCGCTGCCTGGAGGATTTGGCACCATTGAGGAGCTGTTGGAGGTGTTGACGCTCAAACAGCTGGGATATATTGACGCTCCTGTCATAATATTAAATATAAACGGCTTTTTTGGGCCGCTGCTGGCCCAGCTCGACGCCTGCGTTTCCGGCGGGTTTACCAATAAGAGGTATTTGAGGCTGTTTTCAGTGGCCAGTACCCCGCTAGAGGCAGTAGAACTGGCGCGGCAGTACGTTTCGGTGGAAATGCCTGATAAATTAGAGGAAGCACTGAGAAGCAATGAAAAAAACACGTGATATAATGGTCTGCGTTACAGGCCAGCGGGCATGCGACCGGCTGATTAGCAGGGGCGTTGCGCGCAAGGAGGAGGATTCCAGGCTGCATGTGGTGCACTGCGTGCAGACGGGAAGGCGTTTTTTAAACAGCGAAGACGAATCCGACGCCATAGAATACCTTTTTACCGCCGCCCAGCTGGCCGGAGGCGATCTTACCATGCTTCGCACCGACGGTGTGGAGGACGCGCTTGTAGATTATGCCAACGAAAACGGGGTGGAGCTGATCATCATGGGCGCCCCTCATGAATCGGGAGAGACCATTGTAGCGCGTTTGCAAAGGCGGCTTCCGGAGATTGAATTCGACGTTGTGGGATAAGGACCTTTAAAAGAGGATTAAGGCGGCGGCGCCCAAAAAAGGCCCCGCCGCCCTTTTCGTGTTTAGATCATAATCGCTAGGCCGCCTTTATCAGCGTGCGGCCGGTTTTTTAGCGGGCTTTTGGGCCTAAAAGCGCATGGGCTTTATGCGGCAGGAGGACTGGTTTTGCCCGCATCCGGGTTTATTCGCCTTTCGTGCCCCCAGCCGATTAAGCCCTCAGTGCTGGCATTGACTGAACCACGTTATACCATCCCTGCCTACGCTCATTGGTACATGCTCCGCGCCGCGCGTAAGCACGGCGGTCCGGTCCGCACGAAAACCAAACCGTTCATACAGCTCCCTGCTGGATGCCGGCGCAAGAGTAGTTATCCTCTCCCCCGCCAGGTTCTGGGCCTTAAAGAGCAGCATGCGGAGCGCGAATTCCTCGTAGCCAGCATTCCTGAACTGTTTTAATACCGCGATGCGGCCTATTGCGGTGTTGTTCCCCTCTGGGTGGATTCGCGCCGCGGCTATGGGCGCGCCTTCCTCGGTGGTAATATACAGATGGAAGGATATGCCGTCAAAGCTGTCGAACTCCTCATCATACGGCAGGCCCTGCCCGGCGACGAACACCTTCTCTCGAACAGCCCGCACCCCTTCAAAATCCACAAGCCCCATCTTCCATTTTGCTATAAACATGATATCCTCCGGTAGTTTATTGTAAAATCAATGATACAGCCAAACCGCGCGTATGTAAAGCTGTAGGATTGTCAAACATGTTGGACGGTATAGGCGTGGAGGAAAGCATCAGGAGAGCTATACAGTAAAGGGCGCATGGGACGGTTATTGGAGGCTCTTCGATGGACAGCGAGCTGTGCATCAAAGTCAGCGAGAGAATAGAAGAAGTGGGTATCGTAGAAACGGCGCTGATCCTCGCGATGGCTGCGTTCCACCTTTGCGTTGTGACGCGGGGTGTAGGGGCGGATGAGCTTGTGCCGGATACCCAGACCGGCAGCCGTTTTCTCAAAGAGCGTGATGGATTCACGCCTGGACTGCGCAAAACGGTTGGTAAACTCAAAGCCGTTATCGGTCTGAACGCACTCGATAGTGAATTCTTGTTTCTTGAAGAAAGTATATGCTTTCTTCAAGAAATCGGCCGAGGAATAGGTGCTCTGCTCATCGCAGGCCGCTAAGTAACGAATCCGTGAGAACTCGTCGATAGCGGTATACTGGAAGAATCTCAGCCCGTCGGGGCAACAGGCACGAGGAACAACTTTGACGTCCACTTGTACCCGCTCGCCCGGATACGTCATCTGCTCGCAGGGCTTGGGCACATAAGGCTTCTTTGCCGGTTCAACGGACAACAGGTCGGTGCGGGTCAAAACACGATATAGGCTCTCGGGGCAGCGGGTATAACCCCGTTCCCGCAGCCTGCACCAAAGGTCAATAAGCCCCAGCTTCGGATTTCTTCGGCGCATGCCACCGATCAGCTTCAATTCGGCTTCCGTGTGCTGATTCGGGTGAGAGTGCGGACGCTTGGAATGGTCAGCCAGCGATTCTATCGTTCCGTCGTACCTTGAGAGCCAGAAGCAGATGGTTGAGCGCGCACGGTTATATTTGCGTGATGCACATGCTACGCTATATTTCTTGGCGTAGCACAACAGGGATTGCTTGTACTTCATGTTCTGTGTTACAGTCTTCATGAGGGATTTGCACTTCCTTTCGGTCTTTGTTTGTTTTGGCAAACTCACAATAACCGATTTGTGCCAATCCTTCATCCTTTTTTTCAAGCCGGCGGCGGGTTTACGCGGAGTGCCCGCCGTGCTACGCTTCCTTGCGGTCAACGCCCCACGGGGCTTGGCCGCCACGTTGGCCTGCACGGCGGCAGAGGCTCCGTGTCAACCCCCCTGGCCTTCATTCTTTTCTTCCCCTTGTCCAATATGTATTGTAATCCTACAACAGCCAAACCGCGCGTATGTAAAGCGGCCTTGACGGGGAGCTTCGCATGTGCTACGGTTTAGGATAAGTATATTTTGAATTACAAGGCTGATTTGCGCTGACAGCGCAGGGGAGAAGTGAATGATACAGCTAACCGCGGAACAGTTGAAAAAGGAACTCGAGGCTCCAAATGGGGCCGAACGAATGCGCAGGATGCCTGAGGCGGCGTTTGAGGCCGCATGGAAGCTTTTCGCCCTTGAGGGAAACGCGGCCGCATGCGGGCTTTTAAGCTCCATAGCCAGGAAAAAGCAGTATAGGGATGAAATCAACCTAAGGCTCGGCAGCCGTAACGTAATCAGGGACGCGCTTTTGTCTTCAGATACAAAGCTGAGGAAAAACGCGGCCAGGCTGGCTGGAGCCCTAATGGATCCGTTGGACGCCGCGCCGCTTGCAACGGCGCTTTTGAGGGAACAGCGGCGCCTGGTTAGGCCAAGCATCATACTTGCCCTTGGGGCTATTGGCACGGAGGAAGCAAGAAGCGCTTTGACCGGATATAAAATAGAGCCGCCCGCCGACGAGGGTGAGAAGAGGCACTTTAACGATGAGCAGGAGGCGCTGAGGCTGGCGCTTAGCCGTATTGAGGTGCCGCCTGCGCGAAGCTTTACAGGCTTTGCGTCGCCGATTGACGTTGAGCTGCGCTCGGCCAGAAACCTTGGGGCCCAGCTTGCTCAGGAGCTGGACGAGCTGGGTATCAGCGTTAAGAGGGCGTGGAACGACGGCGTGCTTATAGCTATAACCGATCCTGCGCCATTGTTTGAAGCAAGGTGCTTCAGCGAAATGCTCATTCCAATGAGGAAAAACGTGCCGTTCAACGCAAAGGACGTGGCTGCCGCGGCCAAAGGCGCCATGCTTAAGCTGCTTAGCTCGTCGTGCGGCGGCTGCGCGCCATACGGCTACAGGATAGACGTCAGGGGGATGGACGCGGGAAGAGCGGACTTCATCAAAGAGCTGGCCAACGCGCTTGACGGGGGAGGGCTTAAGAATTCCCCGTCGGCATATGACGCAGAGCTGCGCGTGGAGCGCTATAAGGAGACATGCAGGCTTTACCTAAAGCTTTATACGATAGAGGACGGCAGGTTTAATTATCGGGTAGGCTCGCTTGCAGCGTCAATGCATCCGGCCACGGCCGCTGGGATATTGCGGCTGGCTTCGTCAAGCCTGAGGACTAACGCGCGCGTGCTGGATCCATTCTGCGGGAGCGGTACCATGCTTATCGAGCGTGAAAAGCTGTCCAGGTGTTCGGCTCTGACAGGGGTGGACATAACGCCAAAGGCGCTGGACATAGCTGTGAAAAACGCGGAAGCGGCAAAGGCCCGCATTGAGTTTGTGTGCAAGGATTGCCTTAAATTCCGTGCTTCTGAGCCCTATGATGAGGTGATATCAAACATGCCCTTTGGAAACAGGGTGGGAACTCATTCGTCCAATGAAAGGCTTTACGCTGGATTGCTGCCCAAGCTGGGAGAATGGCTCCGCCCAGGCGGCGTGGCCGTGCTCTATACGATGGAGTTTACGCTCATGAAGCGGCTGGTTGCTGAAAACCCACATCTCGAGCTTATCAGGCAGTCGAGGACAGAAGCAGGCGGGCTTATGCCCGGGGTGTTTATATTGAGAAACAATGCATAAGGATAGCCATATGAAAGCTGATGCGCGGGCGGGAAGGACTCAGCCGCGGCTGTGCGCGGCTTTTAAGCTCACGATGCCAGCCGGATGAAATTCATGTACAGGGCGGAAATTAGAGGAGGTTTTGGAATAATGCTTGAATATAGATACGATACGCAGCTGTTGATCGAAGGGGAAAGGCTTTCAGAGGATGGGATAGCAGCGTATTTTACTAAAAACCTTGACGGGGACTGCCTGCTTGCCGTAGGCGGCGAAACGCTGATTAAAATACACTTCCATACCAACAAGCCCTGGAGCGTATTGGAGTATTGTGCATCGCTTGGAGAGATTTACGATATCGTCATTGAGGATATGGAACGGCAGTCGCGGGGCCTTCAGGGCTAAAAACTGAAACATTAAAATAACCCTTGACCGTTCAGTTCGCATGGAAGCGTGCGGCCAAAAACGGTTTTTTTCATGTCACGGCCGGCCGGTTCTCCATATATGCGGACCGTTTGCGCTGCCGGCACATGGAGAGAGGGGGCGGGCTGGCGGCTTAAACCTGCTTAAGGGCAAAAATTCGGTTAAATTCACAATAGAACCTGCCGGCTCAATCGATAGGAACAGGTATATATTCCTTGATAAGCTCCAGCACCTTATCATATTTTTCCTCGTGAAGCAAATGGCCAGTGTTGCGTACGATTACATAGCCGGCGTTTTTCAGCGCTGAATGGTAAAGCTCCTGAAGTTCGGATGGATGCCATTTGTCCTCGCTTCCCCACAGTATGAGAACGGGGGTTTCTATGTCCCTTAACTCGGTGAACAGGCCGTCTTCGTCATATCTTTGTAAAGCCCGCCGTATCGCGCGCCGCGCGTCCGGGTCGGCCACCGTATGGTAATACTCGTTTACCACGTCAGGGGTAATGTTCGTAAGGTCGAAGAAGCATTCGCCCAGCATCTTTTCAACAGCCCTTATTCCATAAAGCCTTGATGCAATCGGGCCAAACACGGGACTTTCCATCATGCGGACTGTAGACGGCATTTGAGCCGTTACACCCCCAGGCGTAAGCGCTATTATGCGGCCCATCCTTTCAGGGCTCATCCTGGCGAGCTGAAGCACATAAGCGCATCCCATTGAAAACGCAAGAAAATGGGCTGATTCGATCCTGAGGGCGTCCATCACCCTGCGCAGCATATCGGCATAATCCGCAATGCCGTAATTAAACTGCATGGGACGGTCGGAGAAACCATGCCCGGGCAGGTCTATTGCTATAACCCTGTAGCTCCCGCTCAGCTTACTGAACAGCCTACGCCATGTATAGATGGACTGGCCCACGCTGTGTATCAATATCAGCGGCTCGCCCGCGCCCTCGTCCATGTAATGGATTTTTATCGTCGTGGAGGCGGCGCCGCCCTTTTCCCGGGAATCCTCCCTGTATGGCGTCATTATATCGACGTAATAGCCGGTATGTTCCGAATTTATGAACTTCTTTGCTTCTAGCGACAGACCCACAGTTGACCTCCTTGCATATGCGCTTTGCATATGCAACTACATATTCACTCTATTTTACAATCATTCGCCATGATTTGCAAGGCAGCCGCAAAAAGAACCTGAAAGAAAACGTCCGGCTGGGCACGATTCCGGCGGGCGCTGTAAAGCTGAGCTCAAGTTTTTTGAAAAAACGGGGGGAAGACCCTTAGGCTGATAGAAAAGGGACCGCCGCAAACCTGGCAAACGGCTTGCGGCGGCCCAATAGGTCCTAAAAAAAACCTCAATGCCGGCGGTTTAGCTCCGTATATTCTCTACGGGGCTGTATTTAAGCACATTCCTTACAGGGAGCCTGTGTATCAGCAGCAATACTATGAGGTAAGCTCCGCACAGCGCGAAGTGGATCGCCCATGGGTACCTCGACATTGTGTTGAATACCAGGTCCTTCACATAATCCATAATCCCCATGTTAAGCCAGGCGTTATTTATCACTGAGAAGGCGAAGAGGACTATAAGCATTACCGCGTTTGCTATCGCCAGCGACAAGAGCCCATGCTTCAAGCCAGTCATATACTGCTGCTTTTTAAACGTCTTTTCCTCCACGCCTATGGACTGCAGTATTCCAAAGCGCTTGCGTTCCTGGTCAATGGCGGACGATACGGTATTTGCCAGTATCACCAGCGCGATCATGGCCGCCGCAAACCCCAGAAGGCCTACGATAAGCGCATTGTTGATGGCCTCTGAAAACAGCGCCGAGTTGCTTTCGCGGTAGTTTTCATAGGCGAAATTAAGCTCCTTTGCCATCTTTAGGAGGGGCAGGTCCGTGCTGTTCCTGGTTGCGCCGTCCTCAGCGCTGATATAAAATTCCGTGCGCCCTCTGGCGTTTCCAAAGTATAATGTATTCATCGACAGCATATAGCTCCTGTTAACCCTCATGAGCTTGTTGTTTGCGCCCGGATTTACATCGGTTATCACGCCGTAGCTTCCAATAAGGGTATACAGGGAGTCGCCGGAGGAAAACGGCCATATCTCCTCGCCTGGGAAGTAGCGGATTATTCCGGCAATTTTTACATCTGTTGAGGTATCTTGGATGGTAACAGCGCCCATACCCATAGGCACTTTTACGTTCTTGCCGTACAGCGTGAGAGTATCGCCCACCTTAACGGATGTGTCGGCCTGATAATAGCGCGACGTCCCGTTTGACAGCGAGAGGGCCATCGCGCTTGCGCTTCTCAGCGCTGTGCCCGCCTGCTGCGGAGGGGGAAGCTTGCTGATGTTGTCGGGCACGCGTCCGCCTCCGCTGCCTTCCTTGTACATGGGTATCATCAGTATTACCTCTTCGCCTCTCTGGAAGGCCGCCTTGTCCAGCTGGCCGTCGGTCAGCGAGCCGGTCAGCTGTTCATAAATCGGCATATCCACGTCAATTCCGTAGGCCGTGGTAATAAAGCTGCCCTGCTCAGGTCCGTCAAGCGTTACTTCCTCTGAGAAGAACCTGTCATACATTGAATCCGGAATGGACTCGGCAAGCCTTTTGATTATAGGGCTTACCTCATCGCTGTTTTCATTTAGGGCGGTATGCAGGGTATTGACGTCCTCTATAACCTTATATGTGCAGATCGATTTAAGGCCTTCCACCTCATCCAGCTTTTCCAGCGCGCTTTCAATGCCGCGTGCCGACAGGCCGTAGGGAGCGGCTACCAGGTATTCGGGCTTATTTGCCTCAACAACCTTGTCGTTATAATCGCCAAACGCCCTGTAGTCCATGAACAGCGTTATAAGAATAATGGTTATAATAAACGTTGACAGCGCAAAGGAAAGCGTTACGCGGCTGCGGTTAGCCTGCGCGTGTCTGCGCGATATGGACGCGAAGGTCTGGCGGGCGCCGGCAGGATCGACCTTTAACCTCTGCTTTACCGGCCTCTTTTTGCCGGATGAGCTCAGATCGCCGCGCAAAGGCGTTTTCACTGCCATGATCATGGGCACAAGCATTCCACAGAACAGGGCGGCTATGCCCAGCGCGAAACCTATCGCCAGGCTTTCCCAGTTTACCGAGAACATGAGCGCCCCTGAGCCCTCGATGGATCCCATAAGCATCGTTCCCCCATAGGAAAGCCCAAAGCCAAATGCAGCGCCCAGCGGCAGCGAGATCAGCAGCAGGTATATTCCTTCCCATGCCAGTATTCCGCCTATTTGGCCGTTTGTCGCGCCAACGCATTTCATAACCGCGAGCCTTCTGCGCCTGCGCTTGATCTGAGTGAGGAAGATCTGAAGCACGGCGCAAACGGTAGTTATGAATATGATGCCCTGAACCGCGAGCGACATGGTGGATTTTACAGCGTCCTTGGGGTTTGCAAACCTGTTGAGCCTAAGTTCATGTACGTCGTTTTCATATGGATCGTCGTCCAGCCAGCTAAGGCTCTCGCTGGCCTTGCCAGGGTAAAACCGATCCGGAGGCAGGGTTATATTCAACGTTGCGGCGAACTGGTCTGAGGCTTGCAACAGGGGCTTGGCAGTATATTTTTCATGGTCCTCAGGGGTCAGGAATACGATTATGAACTTATCCTCTTCCCTTTGGTATATGTAATCCATGGCCAGGTATGGATCATTATAATAGCTGCAATCCTCTATGTAGCTATCTTTGATAAAGAGCCTTGACTCCATTATATACATCTGGCCTGCGTGCTCAAACACCGTCCACAGTTCCTCATTATTGATATCCTCGGCGGTGGTGGGAGCTGGCGCCACCTTTTCAGGGGTATCGTAAATTTCTATGGGATCCTTGAGATATATAGCCGTTTTACTATCTGGATCGCCGGGATCAAGGCTTATATACTCATTATCTTCGAAAACCAAGTTTTCATACATAACCCCGTCAGCTTCGTAGTCAACCAAGGTATACGGAACAAGCATGCTAAATTTCCCGTAGTAACTGGTACTTAAAATGTGCTTTTCAGGATCATATAAATCCTTTTTTATCATCGCCTTGCCATCGAGATGGTCGATTTCCATCCATAGCTCCGGAGTGTCCTCGCGTGACATATAGATCTCCCGCACGCTTTCCTTAAGCGCGTTGTATGTGGTAATCGCGTCCATTGAATCGGATTTTATGAATAGGTTGGTATTCTGCGCGTAATCAAATCCAGCCGATCTCGCGTCCTCCTGCCTTAACTCATTAAACGCGTTTAGCAGCTGGTCAGCCGTTTCTTCAGTTACAAACGATACCGGCATGTACTGCACGCCCGTATCCCACCTGTCCGAGAAGGTTTCAACTATGCCCACTACGGTAAGATTCATGTTCAGTTGATAATTCTGGCCGCAAACAATCCCCTTCTCCTTTATGTCCCTTTGATAGGACGAGGGGTCAAGAAGATAGTCAAGCTTGCAGCTATAATATATATATTGCGTATCAACGGTGATAACCACGTTGCCCTTATTGTACATCTTCCTGTCTGTGGACCGGTCGTTCTGAATTGTGTAATGCGATAATACCATGTCATTATAATAATTTTTGTATGAATAGGAATCGCGGCTAAACTCAAACCCTTGGCGCTGGGCGTATTCCCATATTATGTCGTCGTAATAGCCGGAATCCAACTTTTCCTGCATTTGTCTATTTACCTCGTCATAGGCGCTTGGAAGTTCTAAAAATTCAAACGAATCCGAGGTATCGTCGTCATTTATCAGCTTAAATATGGAGACAAGGCTGTCGCCTACGCTCAGCGAGCTTATGGCGCCGCCTATCTGATTGGTTTCAATGATCACCTCTCCCGGGGCCTCCGGATACCGGCCTTCAAGCAGCGATAGGTTGGCAAGCTCCTTGAAGCCTTCGTCCATCGTGCCGACTATGCCAAACGTCTGGTTCTGGCCTACAACGCGCGACACGCCAACGGTGTCAAAGCTGTCTTTGACCACTTCTGCCGACTGTTCGTCGGCATTAAACAGCGCCGCCTGCCAATCGGCATAGATCTGCTTTTTTTGGTACTCGTCGGTATATTCCATACTCGATATGAGTATGGTGGATATGGTGGTGAAAATAAAGGACAGCGTCAGCACGATAAGCAGTATTCGTGTATCCCGCTTTCGTCCCTTCATTCCACTCCTGGCAAGCTTTGCTGTATACATAGTATGCCCTCCTGAATTTAAAGATGGTCATTTAATTTTAACATAAAAGTTTCAATAGCTGGCAAGTGCCACTGCATTAACAAGAGATGTTCACAATTACGACATAGTTATATATAAACAGATATTATTTATACTTTTATGGTTTTGCCGATTGCTTATAGCTCTGCATTGCGAAGCAGCCATTGTGAAACTCCGTCGCTGCCGATAATATCCATAGCTATTGCTTTTAATCCGGCTGCCGCATTTTTAACAGCATAGCACTCATCCGGGATTTTAAACATCGCAATACCGTTTATCCTGCCGCCAAACGAGACTATCCTGCTGCAGCCAAGCGGTTCTTTCAGCTTAAGGCGGAGCGCTTGCCTTATTAACGCAAGGAGGCATTGGTTTAAAGCCACTGCCTTGCGGTGTATATGCCCTTATGATAAACGCATGGGCAGCTAAGGTTTAATGTTTTATATACGGGATACAAGCTTCTCACCTTTGCCAATACAGGTAATATAAAACGGAATACCGGCGCATAAATCAACATCCGTATTGCTTACGGGATTATCCCATATACCCCCCTGCGCATGTCAGGGAATTCCCTGACACCCGCGTTTACCTTGCTAAAGAGGTACGAAAACCTTTCGATGTTTATTGTTATGTGAATAAACCATTGGATATATTTCACATTCGAGAAGCAGCTCGAAAATATGATTAAGATCCTCCGGCTTGAAATAGTCCGCCAGCAGTACCACTCCGTTAGCGTTACCAAGAATAAACGCGTCATTGTATACGGTTACCGGCATTTTAGCCGCAATGCTTAGGGACTTCTTTGACGCTGAGACATTTGAGCGCGCAGCGGCACATGAAAAAGAGCATACAGGCGTTGACCAGGGCGCTTACGGCGCTGGAGGTAAAGCGCGATATCCGTTTTGCGCTGTTGAGCAGCGTTCCATCCGAATCAGCAATATACGGAATCATATGCATGCCCACCCTTCCTTGCCCAATATTTATGCGGTTTATATGTATCATTATGCGGCACATTCGGCCCGCCGTCCGCTATAGCGCGGTGCGGCAGGGGCGGAGAAAAGTCTGCCCCTGCCATTGACCCTAAACGCGGCCGCGTCAGACGCGCGTTTTGTCGCTGCCTATCAGGTTAAGCGCCTTGCCCGCCGATTTATAGAGCATAAACGTCAATAGAGCGTTGCCCAGCGCTTTAATGATGTTAAAGGCAAAGCTTATGAGCAGAAAATTGTCAACATAGAACGACTGGGCCTCGCTGTAGGATTCGTAGCCCATCATAAGCATTACAAAGAACGGCGATATAAATATATTCATGGGTATCATGGCTATTATCATTGCTAAGGAGCCGCATAAAAGCGCTATTACCGCGCCCTTGATTGTATGCCGCCGCTGATATATCACTCCAGCTACGATTGCGAAGGCGCCTGTCGCAAACAGATGCATTACCGCGCCTACCCATCCGCTCTGCGGGGATATCAAAAGCCATTGAAGCAAGCTTACGGCTGCCGTCAGGATCAGGCCATGCCACGGGCCGAACATGAATGTGCCGATCAATATGGGTATATCGGCCATATCGTATTCCAAAAACGGAGCTGAAGGAAAGATTGAGAAGTGGCTTACAAGCACCAGCACTATGCTGAGCGCCGCAAGCAGGGACATTTTGACCAGTCGAATTACGCGTTTGGATCTCATTTTATAGCCTCCCATGGATTTTTGCCCGCGGTCCATAGCGTATTAATTCGCTGTTGCGCATAGCTTGGCACACGGGGCCTGAATAACGGGAACAAAAAAGCCCCGCATTACATAATTCGGAGCACAAAAAAAGCATAACGCCTCTCCCATCCGGACTTTAACGGCGATATACAGCTGTGCAAAGCGCCTGTCCCGCAAATACCGTCAGAAATCTGCCGTTGATCATTTGTTTCACGCCCAAATGCGAAAAAACGGGCATTTAAAAACAAATATTATGCGTTACAAACGGCCCGCAAAAGCGTCGCCGCAACCGTCGGCGCCGGATTCCAACCGGCTCGGCGGCAGCATGCATAAATGTATACAAACCGTCGCTTGCGGGCTCGTCGGCATAGTGCCGCATCACCGCCGGTGGGGAATCTCACCCCGCCCCGAAGCCATTATAATTATACGACTATATATCCATTTTGGCAAGCTCCATCTATAAGAAATCTCGAAAAATGGCCAGTTAAAAGGACTTTTCAGGTATTTGAACTACTGCGAAAAAAAGGTTTTTTTAGCCATATAATTATTCGTGCATAATCGTGAAGTATACGATACATTCACTCGTTAATTTGTATTAAAGGACATAGCGCCGCGGAATTTATTGTTATACAATACATACGAGGAACAAAAAAGTCTTAAAAACTTCAGATTGATACCTGGTTTTACGGTAGACAACAAAAATACTTAGGAGGAAATGAATATGAAAAAATATCGTGTTTTAATCGCAGACAGCAATACTCATTTTCAGACACAGTTGCGGGACTATTTGACGGCTCAGGAATGTATTCAGCAGGTTGACTGTGTGGCGGACGGCTTTGAAGCGCTCAACGCACTGCGTTCAAACCGGTACGACGCGCTCATAACGGAACTGATAATGCCGCGTGTGGACGGCTTTGGCGTACTTGAGCAGCTCAATCTGGGATTGGTAGAGGTTCCTCCAATGGTAATTATGATAAGCGCCATGCGCCAGGAGGATATGGTAAGGCGGGCCTGCATACTTGGGGCAAAATACTTTATGGTCAAGCCGGTTGAGCCTGAAACGCTGTACAAGAGGATGACGGACCTGCTTGAAAACTCCTATGCGGGAAAATCCCAGGTATGTTCGCTCAGCTCTGCGCCGCGCACGCTGGATGAAAAGATAACCTCCGTGTTCCTTACAATAGGCATTCCCGCCCATATAAAGGGTTACCACTATCTGAGGGAAGCTATAAGGATGGTCTACTATACGCCTGAGATTATCAACAGGATAACGAAGGAACTGTATCCAGGGATTGCAAAACGGTTCAACACATCGCCATCAAAGGTGGAGCGCGCAATACGCCACGCAATCGAGGTGGCGTGGACACGGGGCAAGATCGAAAACATCAATCAGCTTTTTGGATATAACATCTACTCAAAGAATGACAAGCCTACAAATGGAGAATTCATAGCCCTTGTCGGGGACAAGCTTATCATGGACGCCGAGCGGGAAAAAAGTCCGCGTCCTGAAATCCAGAGCGCCATTTGAGGATAATTGCGATATACCCTCAGTTGCCAAAGGCGCGCATAGTCCTTTTGTTCAGCGTGCCGAATTAACCCCCAGGCCCATCTTAAACCATAGCTTGGCCTACGCGAATTTACGCCGCCCTTTTTTAGACGTGCGGAGCCGGCAGTTAAGAGGAGATAGCGGGGATGCCTTCCTATTGGGACGTGTGGACCTTTGCCAACTGAGGGTGCCATAACCAACCTCCATACATTGCAGAGACGGGAAGCGCGCAGACGCTTCCCGTCTCTGCGTATCAGAACCCGCGCCACAATTTTGGGCACATATTGTTCGGGATACCGCGGTTCTATAAAATAGTGTGGTAATTGTTGCCAGGGAGGCCAATGCGTTTGTATGCGCACGCGGAGCGGGCCTTTTGCATCAGCATATGGTAGATATCAGTTTGTATCGCTTTTACACCTTCGCGTGTGCAGCCAGCGCATTGGCGTTCAATAAAAGGTCCCGCAATGGGGGATTGCGGAACCTTTTATACATTTTAGGGCCTTTAAGCCGGTAGGCTAGAGCGCTGATTCGAGCCTTTTGATGCACCTGTCAATTATAGCGGCGCTCTGCTGGGAGTCCAGCACTAGGTCGCTTTGGGGGAGGTAAGCCATAAAGTCGCTTATGGATTTTACGATGCCCTCCTCCTTTAGAAGAAGGATCACGTAGCTTCCGCCTTCACCGTTGTAACCCGAAAACAGGATCCCTCCGGTTTCAGTGTAGGAGATGGATATCCTGTTTGAAATATTAAGACGGTCCGGGTTCACCGCAATCGCCTTATTGCTGCCGTCGTCAATGGATCTTTTAAGATCGCGCAGCAGCTTAAGCCGCTCTTCGGCTGTAAAGGGAAAGGCGATATCGGATGGAATGTCAAATAGCGTGCCTGTGTCTGTAAAATGGTTTAAGCCAAATTCGGAAAAGAACATGATGTTCATATTGGCTGAGGCGCGCATGGCTTCACAGCGCACGCTCATCAGGCGCGCCAGCTCGCCGCTGTTTGGCACGTCGGGACGTATCTTCTTTTTTATCAGCTGCGGGCTTAAGAACAGCGCAAAGCATGGGATTGCCTCAAACTTATATACAGGCTGATTCAGGGCCGATTCATACTCCTTAAGGTAGTTCATTGCTTCCATGGGGCCGCTGAGGTAGTTAATCAGGGGATGGCAGCGCTTAATTGCCATATCAAAGGACTCCTGGCAGATACGGACTATTTCAGGATCGCTTAAGGCGATAGCCTTCTGGTAGTCCGCGGATACGGCTATAATACGCTTACAGGTTATTATGTAATATGGCGCCAGCAGCGTAACGTCGTTTGCGCTGTCGTAATCGCCATAAAAATAATAGGGCTTATATCCGCAGCCTACATATAGGACCATGGGCAGCACTTCCGACAGCCTATCCATGTTGTAGTTGCCTGAAGCTGAATCGCTGTAGCGTGCAAACCGAAGTATGTGCTTAATGGTAAGCTTTCCTCCGGTGGACATGTAGATTAATGAGGTAGTGTCAGCCATGAACTGGTCGCTGAAGCGTATATTTGTACACACCGTCGGCGTATTCTGGTCCGATATCTCCTCCAGCACCGCCGTGCGCATCAGGTTATAGATCTCATATTTCCCCTTTATCAGCTCTATACGGTCAAACGATTGGCTCCCCATATTCACCTTAAATCCGGCTACAGGGCTGTTAAACTCCCTAGAGGGCAGCGCGGCCAGGCCATTGAGCATGGCGGCCATTTTGCAGCGGCGGTGATATACGTCTTCCCCCTGTTTGGCAATCTCATAACTGCTTATCAAATCCTGCTTCTCAGCGGGGGTGAGCTTAAGCAGCTCTATTAGCCTGTCAAAACCGGCCTGGTTAAGTATTCTTGAACCAGACATGGCCTTGTGTATTGACGTGCGTTCAACGCCTGACCGCTTTGCAAGCTGGTAAATGCTTTCACCGCTTTTATCAATGTATAATCTGAGTTTGACACCAAAAGCAGACATACCGTTATTAACTCCTTAAAATGTAAAATCAACATATTATAGCTCAATTAGAAAAAAATGGAAATAATTTTATGAATATATAATATTCATTTATGCAGGCCGTATTCATTATAAATTAACAAAAATACAGCCGATATATTTGAGCATATATCCAATTTTATATTATACTGAAGTCAGATGAAAAACGATTGATGGAGGAAAGCAAAATGGACAGTCCTATTGGCCCAGGCGGGGATACCGGCGGCAGGCGCGCGGCGGCGAAGGGCTTTGGCAAGCTAATAATAAACGTATGGATAAAAAACGGGGCAGGCGAGTATCTGATGCTAAAAAGGCATCCGTGCAGGCCGTTTTCACTCTGTTGGGAGTGTATAACAGGGCCGGTAAACCCGGGCGAAAGCAGTGAATCCGGCGCATTGCGCCTGACAGGCGAAACCATAGGCCTGACCCCTAACAGGGAAAACAGCGCCCTAATCGCGTCAATGTTTGGACATGACGCCGTAGTTGACGCATGGCTGTTTGCTGAGGAGGCTGACATTTGCTCATTGACCCTCAACACCGAGAAGGTAGTGGACGCTAGATGGATGCTGCCATTCGAGGTCAGAAGGTTATACAGGGACGGCCGCCTTGTTCCAGAGCTGTCCTACCATGACCGTGTGTTTTCATATATACGTCCCGGGAGCGTATTCTGAGCTGCCGGATCTACTATGCGTAAGCATGTTATTTTATATGGCCTTTTTATTTTTTAATCCGCCTCTATATGTTATAATGGAACAAATAACGCAAGGACGTCTTAGATGAGATGGGGAGAAAATACCGTACAAAAGTACCCAAAAAAAGGCTTCGCAAGCTAAAACGGTCAAACGCGGGGCCGATATTCGCGCTTATAGGCATAATAATGGGCATTCTGGCGGTTATTGCGCTGATAGTATTTGTCGCGCTGCCGCTTTTACTGCCAATGCTGGGGATTGATTATAAGCCCCCGTTTGCGCCTGAACCAACACCAGAGCCTACGCTAAGGCCTACGCCCACGCCGCACCCTATGGCCAGCTTTGTGCCGGAAACGGCGCAGAGCGAGATAGTATTGTCCATATCCGACGTAATGGATTACAGATGGTACGGAGACCCATTCTATCATAACGGCGAAATCGTTTTTACCGGCGGTAAGGTCGTCGACGGCAGGGCGCTTATGACGGACCTGTTCTTCTATAATCCCGATACCAGGGAAGCGAGCGGGCTGGACTATAACCTTCAGTACGATCATTTTCTTTTCCCGTCCATAAATGACGACTGGCTTGTGTTCATCGACGGCAAGTTCGAAGGCGGGGGAAGGATAATGGCCATGCGTCGTGGCAGCTCATCGGGCAGGCCCCGCGTGGTCAAGGAGTTCTATGTAGACCAGCCTGAGATAAAGCTGTACGACCACTATATCGTATGGACCGAGCGCACGGGCACGCGCATGGACAAGCTGTATATATGCGACCTCGAAACGCAGGAGAGCGCCACCCTGGCCATGTTCAACAATTCCGAATACGGGCAGAGCCTTCCTTCGTTCATGAACGGCCTTATTGTCTGGGCCGATGCCTACGGCGAGTTTTCAACACAAAGCGGCGCCACAAGCTGCATAAACTATGCGCGGCTCACAAGCCAGATATATACCTATGAGCCTGGAACATACGTGCATGACCCCGAGGGGAACGGGGCGTATTTCGCTTGGCTTGATTCAAACCATGCGCCTGGTGCGAAGCTTTATGGGGCAAAGGGGCCGTCGGCCCCCGTGCTTATCGACGAGGGGGTTGTTGAGTTTGGCCTTGGCAGCGATTTTGTGGTATACAGCAAAGCTGAAGCCATTTACGTATACGTATTTGAGGATGCGGTAAGCTACAGGATTACGCCCGAGGACGAGAAGGCCCAGTTTATGGGCGTATCGGGCGATGTGGCATTTTGGATGGACGTTACGTCGCGGGAGCGCGATATTATGAAATTCGCGCCGATCCCTAGCTAGGCGGGCGGATTAAAAGGAGAATGGATGTCAAAACAGGTTAAAACCGTATACGTATGCGGCGAGTGCGGCTATGAAAGCGGAAAATGGCTTGGGCACTGTCCGGCCTGCTCAAGCTGGAACACGATGGTGGAGATAAATGCTGTAAAGGGCAGGCGCGACAGCGCTTCTTTGGGAATGGCAAGGCCGCTCAGGGAGCTGCCGGCTGACAGCGCGCGCAGGCTTTGCACAGGCATTGGAGAGCTCGACCGCGTGCTGGGCGGCGGCCTGGTTCCAGGCTCGGTAGTGCTGATAGGAGGCGACCCGGGCATAGGCAAATCAACGCTGCTTACGCAGGTGGCCGGAACGCTGGCCGCCTCTTTAAAGGTGCTGTATGTCACCGGTGAGGAGTCGGGCGCCCAGCTGAGGCTAAGGGCTGAAAGGCTTGCGGCCTGCGGCGATATGCTTGTGCTGGCGGACACGTCGCTTCAGAACATAGAGGCGGAACTCATAAGGCTGCAGCCCACGGTGCTGATAATCGATTCGATACAGACCATGTACGATCCTGATATACAAAGCGCTGCCGGAAGCATAACGCAGATTCGCCAGGTAACGGATTCGCTTACAAGATACGCCAAATCCTCAGGCTGCGCCGTGTTCATAGTAGGTCACGTAACCAAGGAGGGCGCGCTGGCGGGGCCGAGGATGCTGGAGCATATGGTGGATACGGTGCTGTATTTTGAGGGCGACCGCCATGATTCGTTCAGGCTGCTCAGGGCAGTGAAGAACCGTTTTGGCTCCACAAACGAGATAGGCGTATTTGAAATGCGCGATACAGGCATGGCCGAGGTCCCAGACCCGTCGATGCTGTTTCTGTCCGGTGCAAACGCGGCCGGCTGCTCGGTAACCTGCATGATGGAGGGGACTCGTCCCATGCTGGCCGAGGTTCAGGCCCTTATCTCACCCACCCAGTTCAGCAATCCCAGGCGCATGGCCACGGGCATGGACAACGGCCGGCTTGTGCTGCTGCTTGCGGTGCTTGAAAAAAAGGCGGGGCTTAGGGTATCGGACCGTGATATTTATGCCAATGTTGTCGGGGGGCTGAGGCTGAGCGAACGCGCGTCCGACCTGGCTATCGCGCTTTCCATTGCGTCGGCGCTTACTGAATCAGCGCTGCCAAAGTCCACGGCCGTGCTGGGCGAGGTTTCATTGACGGGCGAGATACGCAGGATAAGCAGGCTTGAAAAGCGGGTTCAGGAATGCCTGCGGCTGGGCTTCAGCCGCGTGATACTGCCGGAGCGCGGGGAAGCGGTGAACGTTCCAGGGGCGACGCTATTGAAGGTTAAGACCATTGATGAAGCGGTGGCGCTTGCGGGGATATATAATTAGAATGCCTAAACCGCATAAGCTTTGCTTTAGCTTTAACACAGCGCTTACTTTAGGCTTAAGGCCTTTCTTTTTTATTTACCTTCTAAAATTATTGGACCTATTATAGATAAAAAGGTTTTAAAAGCGGGTTCAGGAGTGCCGGCGGCTGGGCTTCAGCCGCGTAATAGTGCCGGAGCGCGGGGAAGCGGTGAACGTT
>CAYSKA010000001.1:0-1148 GCA_964431505.1 uncultured Oscillospiraceae bacterium | reverse complement strand
CGTTCCAGGGGCGACGCTATTGAAGGTTAAGACCATTGATGAAGCGGTGGCGCTCCTGTTTGAGGCGTTTTTACCAGTTTGTCCCCGCTTTATTTATATAAACCTTGGTTGCCCCGGCTGCCGGATATGCAAAAAATCCTGTAAATTGTCCAGGCGTTTAAGTCATTTTATAAATGTATAAATGAGACCAACAAGCATTTTATATTAAAACTCCGTAAAAAGCAAAAAAGCGTTGACAAGTATGTAGAATCATGGTTTAATTACGTCGCGCGGTGTTTAGCAATCATAAACATTAAGTATAGATGCCCTGTGCCAGACAGAATTGCTATACACGGGGTTAAGTATAGCTGCATCTGCGCGGCGCAGTCAGGAGGAATCGTTAAACATGAGCATTGGCGGCAAGATCAAGCGCCTGAGGTTAAAGCTCAACCTTACCCAGGAGGAGCTTGCAAATCGGACGGAGCTGTCAAAGGGATTTATATCCCAGCTTGAGCGCGACCAGACGTCGCCGTCGATAGCCACACTTATGGACATACTGGAGGCGCTGGGAACGAATCTTTCCGAGTTTTTTTATGAAAAACCCGAGGAAAAGCTGGCGTTTACCCCTGACGATATGTTTATTAAAAATGACGACGAGTGCGGGTACAGCATCTGCTGGCTGGTGCCTAACGCCCAGAAGAATGCGCTTGAGCCGATTCTTATAACACTAAGGCCCGGCTCAGAGAGCTATATGGACGATCCGCATGAAGGCGAAGAATTCGGATATGTGCTCCAGGGCAGCGTAACGCTGTGCATGGGCGACAGAAAATTAAAGGTAAGGCGGGGATCCAGCTTCTGTTTTAAGCCTACGGCTCCCCATCAGATAAAGAACACCGGAAACACTGCTGCAAAGGTGCTGTGGGTGGCTACGCCGCCCAGCTTCTAGGGACGGGGGGATTTCAATGGAAAACACGCGCCTGATTGAGCTTAAAAACATAACAAAGCTGTACGATGGCGAGCCTGCGCTCAACGACGTATCCCTTTATATCCGCGACGGCGAGTTTTTAACGCTGCTGGGACCTTCCGGATGCGGAAAGACCACGATGCTTAGAATAATCGCCGGTTTCTCCATGCCTACGGAAGGAAAGCTCCTGATGTATGGAAAGGAC